>CAZUBP010000137.1:2246-4761 GCA_964618605.1 uncultured Lachnospiraceae bacterium
TGGAGGCCATCAAGAAAAATCATCCCGATTGTGCCGTCACCCTTTCTCTGGGAGAGCGAAAAAAGGATACCTATCAGGCCTGGTTTGCTGCCGGTGCTGACCGGTACCTTCTCCGGGAGGAGACAGCCGATCCTGCCCATTATCGCCAGCTGCATCCGGCGGAGATGGATGGGGAGCGACGGAAACAATGCCTTTGGGAGTTAAAAGAGATCGGCTACCAGGTGGGAGCGGGCTTTATGGTGGGAACACCCTTCCAGACGCCCCATCACCTTTTGGCGGATCTGCGGTTTCTGGAAGAGCTGCAGCCGGATATGATCGGTATCGGCCCCTTTCTGACCCATGGGAAAACACCTTTTTCTTCCTATAAAAATGGCAGTGTGACCATGACCCTTCGTTTGCTGTCCATGCTTCGCCTGATGTTCCCCTATGTGCTGCTTCCCGCCACCACCGCTCTGGGCACCATTGATCCCATGGGCAGGGAAAAGGGACTGCAGGCGGGAGCCAATGTACTGATGCCCAATCTGTCCCCGGTGACGGTGCGAAAGCAATATGAGCTTTACGACAACAAGATCTGTACCGGAGACGAATCCGCCCAGTGCAGAAACTGTCTGGAGCTTCGGGTGGAAAAGGCAGGCTACCGTATCGTTACGGACCGGGGAGATGTGCGCCGATAAGGGGAAAAAACTAAAAATATGCACAGAACCTGCATATTCGGTTGAAATTATGGAAAATCCCGAAATTTCCTTGTATATTTAAAAAAGAGAGAGTATAATGCGGGTATTCGAAGTATGTTCGAGAACAAAACAATAAAAAGAAGGATTGAGGTAAACGTTATGAAAAAAGCAATTGCAATGATGATGACAGCAACCTTAGGTATCTCTCTGCTTGCCGGATGCGGCAGCTCCAGCAGTGAGGCTTCTGTAGTCAGCGAAGCATCTGCAGTCAGTGAGGCATCTGCAGTTGAAGAAACTTCCGCAGTAGAGGAAGCCGCTTCCACAACAGAAGAGACATCTCTTGTAGAGACCGCAGAAGGATATAAGTTAGGAACTGAAGGCGTTTTGACTATGGGTACCAACGCTGCTTTCCCGCCCTATGAGTATTATGAAGGAGACGAGATCGTAGGTATCGATGCAGAGATCTGCCAGGCTATCGCTGAGAAGCTGGGTCTTGAGCTGGAAATCGTAGATATGGATTTCGGTTCTCTGGTTTCCGCTGTACAGACAGGCAAGATCGATATCAGCGCTGCCGGTATGACCGTATCTGAAGAGCGTCTCCAGAACGTAGATTTCACTGACAGCTATTCCACAGGTGTACAGGTGGTTATCGTTCCGGAAGGATCCGATATTGAAACTGTAGACGATTTAAGCGGCAAGCTTATCGGTACACAGGAATCCACCACAGGTTATATTTACTGCTCCGATGATTACGGCGAAGAGAACGTTGTTGCTTACACCAACGGTGCTACCGCTGTACAGGCTCTGCTGAACGGCAAGGTTGACTGTGTAGTTATTGACCAGCAGCCGGCTAAGGCTTTCGTAGAAGCTAACGAGGGTCTGAAGATTCTGGATACAGAGTATGTAACTGAGGATTATGCTATTGCTGTAAGCAAAGACAATACAGCACTGAAGGATGCCATCAACGCAGCTATGAGCGAGCTGAAAGAGGACGGCACCATCCAGACAATCCTTGACAAATACATTGCTGCCGAATAAGATATATCCGACAGAGATTTGATTGCACACAGCAAAGGCGGGACACATCAACTGTCCCGCTTTTTTACGAAGAGAAAGGAGATTGCCACACTACATGGAAGCGTTGAAAAATGGTTTTTACCAAACCTTTATTTTGAACGATAACTACACCTATTTTGTGAATGGTCTGGGAATCACTCTGCTGATTACGGTACTGGCCCTGGTCATTGGTCTGTGCCTGGGTGTCCTGGTAGCGATCATTCGCTCCGCCCACGACCAGCAGCAGGGAAGAAAGAACCTTATCCTGGGCTTTTTTGATCTGCTGGCCAGACTGTACCTGACGGTTATCCGAGGTACACCTACCATGGTACAGTTGCTGATCATGTGGTTTATCGTTTGGGCCTCTGCCAGATCCTCCACCAACAACATGGTGGCCTGTGCCGTACTTACCTTCGGTATCAACTCCGGTGCCTATGTGGCAGAGATCGTTCGTTCCGGTATCATGTCCATCGATGCAGGACAGATGGAGGCCGGTCGGTCTTTGGGCCTTAGCTACGCCATGACCATGAAGAGCGTGATTATTCCCCAGGCCTTTAAAAATGTACTTCCGGCCCTGGGCAATGAGCTGATCACCCTGTTAAAGGAGACCTCTATTGTTACGGTTATCGGCTTAAAGGACCTGACAAAGGGCGCTATGATCATTCAGGGTAAGACCTATCAGGCTATCGTACCCTATCTGGCCATCGCCGCTATTTATCTGGCTATGGTTATGATTCTGACAACAGTTCTTGGTAAAGTAGAGAAGGGGATGAGAAAAAATGATC
>CAZUBP010000138.1:0-4695 GCA_964618605.1 uncultured Lachnospiraceae bacterium
ATGAGATCGGTACACCCTTCTGTGTAACCTACGATTTCGATTCCGAGGAGGATCAGGCTGTAACTGTTCGTGACCGTGATACCATGGAGCAGGAGAGAGTTAAGATCGCAGATCTGCCTGCCTATTTCGCAGAGAAATTCAGATGGTAAATATTCGTATATTTGTATAAAAGGAAGGGAAAGGGCTGAGTACCTGGAGATATCTCCCAGGTGCCCGGCTCTTTCCCTTTTTTGCCGCATGTATCTGTAAAGCAATATCAGTCTTTTTCTTTGGCATCCTCCGTGTAGACGACACCGTCCCTTGCATCCTCCTGCATCTGGCCGAAATAGTCAGCTACATCCCGGCGGAAACGTTTGGTGGTGTTCCTCAGATGTACCACTACGCACAGATCGGAGATACCGTCGTATACCAGCACGGCGCCGATCATCATGGTGACAGTGGAGGCAGCCATAAAGGGATTGATGATCACGATCAGGGCCAGCACAATGCCCAGCACAGCCACCAGCATGGTGATCCACCAGTGACTGTCGTTAAGCTTTTTCAGGTTCATGGCGTAGCCCGCATCCTGAAGGCTGTGGATCAGTACAAAGATGCCCAGCACCAGGGGCAGAAGGGAAATAAAGAAGGCAGGCTGTGCCAGCATACTGATGCCTAAGAGGATCAGCACAACGCCGATCAGCAAAAGCAGATGTACACGCCAGATCTTCTGGGATTCCCGCATATAGCTGACAACCGCCACAATGCCGGAAACCAGCAGCAGTAAAGCGATAGCCCGGCAAACCAGCACTGTAAAGGAACCGGGACGCAAAAGCAGCGCCAGACCTATAGCCAGACTGATGATGGCGGATACAGAAGTGTTCAGTTTAAAGGATTGAAAAAAATCTTTCATATAAAACCCCTCCCCACAGGTTGTTTTTTCTTAAACATACTCTTTTTCAAATGTTGCGTCAATGCGAAAACACTTTTATTTACAACGAAAAGATGGTATACTCTTTACGATTATAGGCAGAAAAATCTTTTGGAGAGATGAAAAGCGTAATGAGAGATGTTCATGATATATCCATGGATTGTCAGCTGACAGAATTTGTGGGAACAGCGGTGCTGGATTCCATCGGCCTCGTCATAGGCGGGGTAGACGATCAGCTGCATAAAGCCATGGGAATTCCGGAAAAATACCATGCTTTGGGTGTGTTCAGTTCCCGTACCGGTGCTGCCGGGCAGATAACGGCAGTGGATGAGGCGGTAAAGATGACCAACACAGAGGTGCTGACCATTGATCTGCCCAGAGATACCAAGGGCTGGGGCGGCCACGGAAACTATATTGTCCTTGGGGCAGAAAATGTGGAAGAGGCTCGTCATGCTATTTCCCTGACATTGGAGCTGACCAACAAAAACGCCGGTGAGCTGTACATCAGCGAGGCCGGCCATCTGGAATTTGCCTACACAGCCAGTGCCGGACAGGCCCTGGAAAAAGCCTTCAAAGCACCTTTGCATCAGGCCTTCGGCTTTCTGTGCGGATCCCCTGCCTCCATCGGTCTGGTGATGGCAGATCGGGCGTTAAAGGCCGCAGATGTGGAGATCGTCAACTATATGACCCCCAGTATCGGTACAAGCCACTCTAATGAGGTGATCCTGGCGGTAACCGGAGATGCCGCAGCGGTGAAGGAGGCTGTTCTGACAGCCAGAGATATCGGCCTGCAGCTTTTGATCTCCATGGGCAGCTACCCCAACATCCCGGGAACGCCCTTTTTGGAATAAATACAGCATAAAAATAACACCCGTTGTCAGTTGACAGCGGGTGTTTTGCATATAGAGATGGATCCATTATTTCCCTGCAGCGTAGAAATCCTTCAGCCTCGTTCTGTGGAAATACAGGGCGATGGCAAAGGCACAGAAATCGGCTGCCGCCTGGGCTGTCTGCACACCTGTCAGGCCGAAAAGCACAGGCATGATGAGGATCAGGGGAATAAAACAGATGCCCTGTCTGGCCGAAGCCATAATGCTGGCAGGTACCGTATAACCGATGGTCTGGAACATCATATTGTTGAGAATGACCCAGCCGCAAAGGGGAAGGGTCACACACTGTGCCCGAATGGCCAGGGCACCGATGCGGATAACCTCGGGATCGTCCCGGCGAAACAGTGCGATCAGCTCCGGAGCGAAAATACCGCAGAGGAGAGCAGCGACAACCAGGATAACCGTAATCAGCTTCATGCAGAACCAAAAGGCCTCCAGCACTCGCTTCTTGTTGTTTGCCCCAAAGTTAAAGCCGCAGATGGGCTGAAAACCCTGGCCGAAGCCGATGGTAGCTGACTGAGCAAACATGGTAATGCGGGTAGTGACAGACATGGCGGCGATAGCTGCGTCCCCGTAGGGCTTAGCCGCCAGGTTCAAGGCGATGGTGGCAATACTGGCCAGCCCCTGACGAAAGAGAGAGGGCAGGCCGCCGCCTACAATGGAGCCCAGCAGCCCAGGAAGATAGCGCATATCCGAGATCCTGTGGGGGAGACTGTGGGACAGACGGCACATCAGCAGCAGCACGATCATGGACACCGTCTGGCTCAGTACGGTAGCCACTGCGGCACCGGAGATCCCCATGTCAAAGTAAAAGATAAACAGGGGGTCCAGAAAAATATTCAACACGCCGCCCAGGGACATGCCCACCATAGAATAGGCGGCAAAGCCCTGGAAACGAAGCTGATTGTTCAGCACAAAGGAAGCCATCATCACCGGGGCTCCCAGAACAATAATATTCATATAGGAAAGAGTATAAGGCAGAATCGTAGGTGTGGATCCCAGAATATTTGCCAGGGGCTGCCGAAACAGCAGACATACCAGCGTAAAGACACATCCGGTAATCAGGGAGAGAAAGAGACCGCAGGAGGCCAGCTGACGGGCTTCCTCGATCTTACCGGCCCCCAGCTTACGGGAAACGGTGTTGCCGGAGCCGTGGCCATAAAAGAAGCCGCAGGCCTGAATAATGGCCATCAGGGGAAATACGACCCCTACGGCAGCGGTGGCGCTGGTGCCGATCTGCCCTACAAAAAAGGTATCCGCCATATTGTACAGGGAAGTCACCAGCATACTGATAATCGTGGGAATGGACAGGCGAATCACCAGTCCGGGTATAGGAGCATCTGCCAGCATCTGCTGGCGATCTTGTGCTTTCATAAGGATTGCCTCTTATTACTATAAAATGTATGCGCCCAGTATGACACATCACTTTTATTATAGACTTGGCCCTGAAAAAAGGCAAGAAATGGGGGATGGATTATTCCGGAGGTTTCTACTATAATTAAGGGAACAACGAAAGTATTTTCGCAGAAAGGAGCACTTTTATGGGAAATATAGTCATCGGACAATCCGGCGGTCCCACCGCCGTTATCAATTCCAGTCTGGCCGGTGCCATTCAGGCCGCCAGACAAATGGGCATTCCTAAAATATATGGTATGCATTACGGTATACAGGGCTTTTTGAAGGAGGATCTTATTGATCTGGGAAAGGATTATATTCACAGCAGGGAGGATATCGAATTTCTGAAAAGAACGCCCTCAGCCTTTTTAGGTTCCTGCCGGTACAAGCTGCCGCCTATTGAGCAGGATCCGGAGATCTATGAAAAGATTTTTGCCATTCTGGAAAAATATGACATTTCCTGCTTCCTTTATATAGGAGGCAATGATTCCATGGATACGGTGAAGATGCTGGCGGATTATGCCGCACTTCACAACAAACCCCAGAAATTTATGGGTATTCCCAAAACCATAGACAACGACCTGCCCATCATGGATCACACCCCGGGATACGGTTCTGCAGCCAAATACATAGGCACTTCCGTCAAGGAGATTATCCGGGATAACGAATGCTACGACAGTCCTATTCCTTCGGTGGTGATCATTGAGATCATGGGACGCCACGCCGGATGGCTGACGGCAGCAGCGGCGCTGTCCAGAGGAGAGGACTGCGGCGGGCCGGACATTATCTGTCTGCCGGAGGTGGATTTCTCCATGGATGCTTTCTTCCAGCGGATTCATGACCTGGCCAAGACAAAGCATTCTATTGTGGCTGCTGTGTCCGAGGGAATTCATTTCGCCGACGGTTCCTTTGTCTGTGAAATGGAACAGGAGAATGCCAAGCTGGATGCTTTCGGTCACAAGATGCTTTCCGGCTGCGGAGAGCTGCTTGCCAACAAGCTGATGCAGGAGTCCAACTACAAGGTGAGAAATATTGAGTTTTCCACGCTCCAGAGAGCCGCTACCCATACAGCCTCTATCATTGATATTCGGGAGGCTTTTGATGTGGGCACCTACGCCTGCAAGAAGGCGGTTGAGGGAGAAACCGGCAAGGTAGTGACGATCCAGGTGAATGACAGGGATCCCTATCAGGTGAGCTATGGGCTGGCAGATGTGCACGGTGTGGCCAATGTGGAGAAGAAGGTGCCGGTGGAATGGATCACACCGGATGGCTTGGATGTGACGCCGGCCTACAGTGCTTACGCCAGACCGCTGATCGCCGGAAATTATGTGCCCTACTATGTGGACGGAATTCCCCGCCACATGGTACTGAAAAAATAATAGAAAAGTTAAGGCCTTCCCTGGTGGGCGTTGTGGGTTGTAAAATATGCGGCCCCGATGGTTAGGCAAAACGTAAATGCGTCAGAGCGTATGTTTTATAAAGTTGCGAATGACTTTGTTGCAA
>CAZUBP010000139.1:0-4693 GCA_964618605.1 uncultured Lachnospiraceae bacterium
GCTGGGATTGGCAAAACTTTTGATTACGGATTATTCCTCTGTGGGATACAACAGCTTTTATCAGGGCGGTGGCGTAGTATTTTATCAGCCGGATCTGAAAAAATTTGAAACTTATATGCAAATGCCGCTGGTGCCGCAGCCGGAGGAATATATTGGATATCGCACCCTTGAACCGGAAAAACTGGAAGAAATTCTGGCACCGGGACTTCAGGACGGAAAAATTCATCTGGATTATTTCCGTACAGAGGAATATGAGAGAAGATATCTGGAGATAAACAAATTCCATGATGGAAAAAATACAGAACGTATCTATACTTTTTTGAAGAAAAAGATGTTCTGATATAGGAATACGAGGACCAACACATGATCAAATTTAACATACCCCCTGCACGGGGAAGGAATATGACTATATAAAGGATGCCATTGCCACGGGGAAGATCAGCGGTGACGGCAAGTACACCAAGCTGTGCAATGCCTGGATCGAGGAGAAAACCGGTACGGGGAAGGCGCTGCTGACGACTTCCTGTACTCATGCTACGGAAATGGCAGCGCTGCTGGCAGATATTCAGCCGGGAGATGAGGTGATTATGCCGGCGTACACCTTTGTGTCCACGGCAGATGCCTTTGTGCTGCGAGGAGCAACGGTGGTATTTGTGGATATTCGTCCGGACACCATGAATATAGACGAGACAAAGATTGAGGATGCCATTACAGACAAGACCAGAGCCATTGTTCCGGTGCACTATGCGGGAGTGGCCTGTGAGATGGATACCATTATGGACATCGCCCGGAGACATCATCTGCTGGTGATCGAGGATGCGGCCCAGGGCGTGATGGCCTCCTACAAGGGAAAGGCCTTGGGCGCTATCGGTGACTATGGCTGCTTCAGCTTCCATGAGACGAAAAATTACAGTATGGGAGAAGGCGGCTGCCTCCTGGTGGCAGACAAGGAACAGGGAGAGCTGGCGGAAATTATCCGGGAAAAGGGTACTGACCGCAGTCGATTCTTCCGGGGACAGGTGGATAAGTACACCTGGGTGGACAAGGGTTCCTCCTATCTGCCCAGCGACATGAATGCCGCCTATCTTTGGGCACAGCTGGAAATGGCGGAAGAGATCAATGCTGACCGTATGGCCAGCTGGAAAAGATATTATGACAGATTATCCGGTCTGAAGGAGCAGGGAATACTGGAACTTCCCTTTATTCCGGCGGAATGTGAACACAATGCCCATATGTTTTACATCAAGACCCGGGATCTGGCGGAGCGAACAGCTCTGATCCAGCATCTGAAGGCAGAGGGTATTACGGCGGTATTTCATTATATTCCCCTGCACACAGCTCCTGCCGGTGTGAAATTCGGTCGTTTCCATGGTGAGGATGTGTACACGACCAGAGAAAGCGAACGACTTTTGCGGCTGCCCATGTATTATGGACTGAAAGAGGAAGATATTGATACTGTATGCAGCAGTATAGAGGCTTTTTACAAAAAGAATGTGCAATAGGAGTAGAGTATGATATCTGTAGTGATTCCCTGTTATAAATCCTCCAAAACCATTCGGAAGGTGGTGGAGATGACCTCTGCGGAATTGAAAAATCTGGGGTATCCGGAGCATGAATTTGTGCTGGTGGATGACTGTTCCCCGGATGGCGGCGAGACGGCAGCGGAGCTTAAACAGCTCAGCCGGGAGTATCCCTTTGTTCGTTCCGTTCTTCTGGCTAAGAATGCCGGACAGCACAATGCGCTGATGGCCGCCTTGAATTATGCCCAGGGAGGCATCCTTATCGGCATGGATGATGATATGCAGACGCATCCTTCCCAGATCCGCTATCTGTTGGAGGAGTTTTTTAAGGGATATGATATTGTGTACGGCTATTATCCGGAGAAAAAGCACAGCGGATTTCGGAATCTGGGCAGCTTTTTCAATTATATATCCGTGCGTGTCCTTATTGGAAAACCCAAGGAACTGAAAACCTCCAGCTTCTGGGTGATCCGCAAGTTTGTGAGAGATTCCGTAATCGAATACAAAAATTCCTATGCCTATCTTCAGGGCCTGTTTTTGCGCACCACAAGAAATATCAGCTGTGTTCCCATTAAACATTTTGAGCGTGAAGTGGGAAATTCCGGTTATACTTTTTCCAAGCTGGTAAAGCTGTGGTCCAATATTATGGGATTCTCCGTGGTGCCCCTGCGGATGGCCACATGGCTGGGGGGCTTCTTTTCCATCATCGGCATTATTGGTGCGATCGTTGTTTTGGTTCGAAAGCTGCTGATGCCAACCATGGCCATGGGCTGGCCCTCTATGATGGTAGCCATATGCTTTTTCTCCGGCATCAATCTTATGGTGCTGGGACTGGTAGGCGAATATGTAGGTCGGATGTTTTTGGGATTAAATCGAGATCCCCAGTACGTGGTGAGAGAAGTGCTGGAGGGAAAGGAAGATAAAACAGAATGAAAAAACTGATGATCATGGGAGCAGGCATCTATCAGGTGCCCCTCATCAAAACGGCAAAGAGAATGGGGATTCACACGATTGTCGTCAGTATTCCCGGTAAGTATCCCGGATTTGCGCTGGCAGATCAGGTCTGCTACGAAAATACGGTGGATTATGAGGCTGTACTTAAGGTGGCCAGGGAGGAGCAGGTTGATGGTATCGTGACGGCGGGTACAGATGTAGCTGTTATTACCATTGGCAAGGTCTGTGATACGCTGGGTCTTAAGGGCCTTAGCTTCCAGGCAGCGGAGATCGCCTCCAATAAGCTGGAAATGAAGCGAAAATACGAAGAATACGGTGTTCGCACAGCCAGATTTCGTCTGGTTAAGCTGGATGGATCCGATCTTGCGGAAAAAACAGCGGATCTGTCTTTTCCCCTGATCTTTAAGGCTGTAGATTCCTCCGGCAGCCGGGGGATCCGTCGGGTGAACACGAAGGATGAATTTGAATCGACCCGGGCTTATGTGGCAGAGAGTACCCATAAGGACTATTTCCTGGTGGAAGAGTTTGTGGAAGGGGAAGAATTCGGTGCCCAGGCCTTCGTACAGGATGGCAAGGTGGAATTTATCTTGCCCCACGGAGACTATGTTTTCCATGGTGATACAGGGGTTCCGGTGGGACATTTTGCCCCCTATGCGCTGCCTGCTGAGGTAGTGGAGGATTGCAGAGAACAGCTGGTAAAGGCGGTGAAAGCCATGGGCCTGGACAACTGTGCCATCAATGCGGATTTCATTTTGAAAGAGGGAAAAACCTACGTGCTGGAGCTGGGAGGCCGTTCAGGCGCTACCTGTCTGGCTGAGCTGGTGTCTTTGTATTACGGTTTTGATTATTATGAAAAATTGATCCGGGTGGCTATGGGCGAAAAGGTCTCCTTTGCCAGCGATCAGGCAGTGCCCAACGCCAGCCATCTGCTTATGAGTGATAAGGATGGGGTGATCACTGCTCAGCGGGATGAAACGTCGCCGTCAGAAGAGCTGGTGGAAGTACAGTTTGATTATCAGGTGGGAGATGAGGTGCATGCCTTCAGAGTAGGACCCCATCGCATCGGTCACGTGATCACCAAAGGCGATACGCTGGAGCAGGCAAAGAAGGCTCTGGACGAAGCTATGGCTGATATACACATAGATGTGCAGGAGAAAGTGGATAAATGCCAATGAAAAAGACACGGTTGTGTATAGTGATCCCCTGCTACAATGAAGAAGTCGTGCTGCCCCTGACGGCACCTATGTTCCGGGAAGAGCTGGCGCTGCTTATGGCAAAATATCCTGTGGCGGAGGACAGCAGAATCTTATTTGTGGATGACGGCAGCCAGGATCGTACCTGGGAGATCATCTGTGAATTAGCAAAAAAGGATGTATGCTTTGCGGGGATTCAGCAGAGCCGCAACAGGGGGCATCAGAGCTCAGTGTTGGCGGGGCTGATGGAAGCCAGAGACAGCTTTGACATTACGATTTCCATTGATTGTGACGGTCAGGACGATCTGCATGGGATGGAAGCTATGGTGGAGGCTTATCTTCAGGGGTGCGAGGTGGTATACGGCGTTCGCAGTGATCGCAGTACCGACAGTGCCTTTAAGCGCCATTCTGCCCAGGGATTTTACCGTCTGATGCGCCATCTGGGTGCAGAGGTGGTCTACAACCATGCAGATTACCGTCTGATCTCCTCTAGGGTGCTGCAGGAGTTTGGAAAATTCAAGGAAGTCAATCTGTTTCTTCGGGGGGTGATCCCCCTGGTGGGCTTTAAAAGCACCAGTGTGTATTATGAAAGGAAGGAAAGGCTGGCAGGAAAAAGCCATTATCCGCTGAAAAAGATGCTGGCCCTGGCCTTTGACGGCATTACTTCCCTGAGTATCAAACCCATTCGCCTAATTACCGGACTGGGACTTTTGGTGGCTTTAGCCAGCTTCGCAGGTGTGGCCTGGTCGGTGATCCAGTTTTTCCGGGGATACACGGTCAGTGGTTGGGCAAGTATGACCTGCATCATCTGCTTTATCAGTGGTGTTCAGCTGATCTCTCTGGGAGTGATCGGAGAGTATATCGGCAAGATCTACCTGGAAACGAAGCATCGGCCCAGGTACATTATCAGTGGGAGAACCGGGGATTTTTCCGGCGAAATTCCCTGTGAAAAAGAAAAATAAGGTCTTTTGCAGCGTGTGTTTTTTTCAAGAAACACACGCTATTTTTTATACGATAAATAGACAA
>CAZUBP010000140.1:0-4691 GCA_964618605.1 uncultured Lachnospiraceae bacterium
GATCTGCATACTCTCCTCCGGACCCATAAAGATCTTTCTGCCGTCAATATGGCTGTTGAAATATACGCCCTCTTCCTTTATCTTTCGAAGCCCTGCCAGGGAAAACACCTGAAATCCGCCGGAATCCGTAAGAATAGGTCTGTCCCAGTTCATGAATTTGTGGAGACCACCCAGCTGCTTTATCACCTTATCTCCGGGACGCACATGGAGATGGTAGGTATTGGAAAGCTCTACCTGGGTATGGATGGTATGCAGATCCTGGGTAGACACGGCCCCCTTTATGGCTGCCACCGTACCCACATTCATAAATACCGGCGTCTGTATCGTGCCATGAACCGTCTCCATAACGGCTCTTTTGGCTTTACCGTTCGTCTTTAAAACCTTATACATAAACCTTTTCCTTTTCAAAAAAATGCTGCTGCTTTGTACAAATACCGCACAGCGGTCATTTCTCAGTTATACAGAAATTTCGGTATAAATTCAAGTGTTTTCCCCAATTTTCCCCAGCACAACGAGAAAAGCCGCCCAACCTTTCGATGGGGCGGCTTTCTCCGTGATGCTATGTGCACTGAGATCAATCTCTGTGATACAGCTTGTTGTAATATTCCAGTGAATAATTGTACAGCTCGTCTGTCAAAGCAGCTGACTGAGCGGCTGCCTTTTCGGGATTGGTGAAGTCTGTCATGAAGCAGGGCATGCAGCGTCCCTTGGCGCCGAAATGATCGACGAAATCCCGGGCGATACGTCTGCACTCAGCCTCATCGGCAGAAGGATCTACGTTTACAAAGAAGGCAAAGGTCATCTTATCGCCGAAATTCTCATACAGATAATCGGGATCATTGATGGGCTGCTGCGGTGTCCACATATCGATACCCATCTCGATCATCTCCGGTACATACTGGAGGTTCTTTCCGCAGGAATGCAGCTCTATGAATTTGCCCTGATCCTTAACATATTTCAGGAATCTGGTAGTTGCCGGCATGATCTGCTCTCTGAACATTTCATTGGAGAAGAATCCGGATCTCTGGGTGCCCCAGTCATCATGGTACAGCACACCATCTACACGGCCATAATTGTCAAATACCTTCTGGCAGGATTCGATCTTGTAATCTGCCATTTTCTGGAAGAACTCCTCCAGAAGCTCCGGCTCCTCATAGAAGGCCAGCAGACTCTCCTCGAAAGGAATCATCTCATGGAGACGCTCAAAGATACCCTCTACACACTCATAGATATGGGGTCTGTCAGGATCCAGCATGGCGGCGATCTTCTTTCCGTCTGCAGCGAAATCCACTACAGAAAGATCCGGCCACTCAAGCTCCTCTTTCCACTTGGCGAAATCGGAAATGGTTCTGGTTCCCGGTTTGGTGATCATACCACCGGCGGACTCTACCATTGTCCAGAAAACGCCCCACCAGTCATAGCCATCTTCCTCGGGAACGGGATGTTCCTCTACGGCATCCGGCCATATAATATTGCTTTCTGTCATATACTGGGGCATCCAGAAGGGTTTTTCACCCTTAACGCAGCGAATATAGTTTTCTCTTACGCTGTAGGGTCTGCCCTCAATGGGCGGCTTCGGCCTCTGGAAAATCCAGGGAAAGGATCCCGGCTTCTGCCATTCTTTAGAATAGTCGCGGTTAGCCGCAATCTGCATAAATTTACCTGCCATAGTTATACATACCTCTTTTCTTAACCTTACTTTTTTGTCTTACTTATTTTCAGCGGCTGCAGCAGCTGCCATAGCCTCCTGCATCTTCTTCATATTCTCACTTGCATACTCACTGGCCTTTTCGTCTGTCAGCTTGTAACCAAACTTAACAACTACAGCGGCAAGAACGCCCAGTGCGAAGGGAACAACACCTAACAGAACCATGAAGCTGTTCTGGAAAGCAGCATCTGCTACACCTGTAGCGGTAACCTGATCCAGGCCGATGAAAGCCAGACCATAGGTAGCGATAGCGCCGCCGAGAGCCATACCGATCTTCATGGGAACAGAGTACATGGAAACAGCGATCACTCGTGTATCCTTACCTGTCTTGTACAGATGATATTCACCACAGTCTACAAAGTAGTTAACACCAACGGTGGAGAACAGATAGATAGCTGCACCGCCGATAGCGGAAAATACGATAAAGGGAACTGTTGCACGGCCAAGGAAGTAAATGAACAGGTACATTACACCGTAGATCAGCAGGCCAAGAGCCAATGCATTCTTCTTGCCCAGTTTGGAAGTAAACTTGGGAACGATCAGGGAAGCAACGGTACCGGTGATCATGGTAATGGTGCTGGCTACCGTCAGCATATTGTAGTTACCGATAATGTACATCCAGAAGTAAGCGCCCAGTCCGGATACTACGTACATACCTATGTAGTAGATCAGATAAGCCATGAATACAACCAGCAGCTGGTCATTCTGTACAACAGCGCTGACCATATCTTTTAAAGTAACGGTAGGCATTGCTGCACCGGCATCCACACGTACATCCGGGTCAACCTCTTTGCTCATCTTAGCCAGAGAACCGCAGGAGAAAATGTAGGGAATGGCAAATACTACAGCAACGATCATGTAAGCGAAGCAGGAACCTACAAAAGGTGTCAGTACGTTTACCAGCGGCAGTGTCAGTGCGCATACGATCAGCATAGCAACGCACATAAACTGAGCACCACGGGTAGACATCTTTACACGATCCTCCATGTTGTCACCAGCAAGGGCCGGTCCCAATGCATAGTAAGCGTTGGTGGTGAAGGACATACCTGCATTCAGTGCCAGATAACCGATGAAGGAAACAACGACTCTCACGGCCACCGGGAAAGCAGTGGTATCAAAGAAGGTAAGAGCGATACCACCTACGATAATGAAACGGAAAATCAACAGCCAGGAACGATATTTGCCCCAGGGAAGATGTGCCTTCTCAATGATACCTCCGCAGATAACGCCGATGAAGAAGTCGATCACACGAGCTACCAGCAGAGTAGATGCCGCAATAGCTGCGGGAATCTGCAGGAACTGTGTCATGAAGATGGTGACATACATCATCTGGACCATTGCTGCCAAAGAGGAGAACATCAGGTAAGAGCCATACTTGTTGATGTCTTTGGACGATAATTTGCTTTGCATAAAAAAGATCCCCCTTCTTTTATTTTATATGTACATTTTAACCGTATTCCCCCTTTTACCCTAGGTTCACTACGCACAATT
Source organism: uncultured Lachnospiraceae bacterium (assembly GCA_964618605.1). Taxonomy (GTDB): domain Bacteria; phylum Bacillota; class Clostridia; order Lachnospirales; family Lachnospiraceae; genus UBA11957. Next base: position 3,200 of record CAZUBP010000140.1, read on the forward strand.
TTCAGTCAATTCCTTTTTTGTTTTTTGTGCAAAAAGAATTTACTTCAAGTTTTTTTGATGTTATACTGATTTTATTGAATTGCACCTACAAAATGTAAATTTTTTTAAAATAAAACGGACAACGGATATGGCTAAACCAGGGTTATATTTTCTGTATCCGGTTGTCAGATAAGAGGTATTTCATGAAATTAAGCATGTGGATGATCGCCAATCGTCTTTCCTCATTGGATATGGATCTGCATATTCGGGAGGATGCACCTATCGTCTTAAACAGTGCCAGGATCCTGTATGCCACCAACTGTGTCTACGTGTACGAGAACGGTGACGATGTCATCTGCGACGGGGAGGGGGATCAGATCATCATTCCCCGTATGAATGCCAAACAGGGCTTCGAGATCATGCAGAGTGTTTTCGATTATTATCAGGACTGGTCAGATCTTATTTCCAAGGCTATCCACCGCCGGGATTTCCAGGCTATCGTGGATCTGGCCTGGCAGGTCTTTCAAAATCCCCTTATCCTTTTTGACAACAATTACAAATGCCTGGGTATCACCCGAAATTATCCGGCGGAGGAGATGGATGCCGAATGGGCCTATCTGCTGAAATACGGCTATACCTCTTTAAATGCTGTGCAGCAGATCAAGTACGATCAGCAGCTGGCCAACCTCACCACCTCCGGTCTCACTGTCTACGGTCTCCCCACAGGAAAGACCATGAATATCAGTGGTTCCATTTATAATATTTTTAACAAGGATATTTACTGCGGACATTTCAATCTGCTGGCAAAGGATCGGGAGCTGAATCCCGGAGATTTCCAGCTGCTGAAATATCTGGCAGAGCTTCTGGAGCCTGTCCTGGGTCAGGAATACTACGAAAACACCTTCGTCAGCTCCAATATTTTCTATGATCTGCTTAACGGTATTCCCTGTGATCCCCAAGCCCTGCAGCGGCAGATGGGTTATCTCCAATGGGAAGAATCCAGTGAATACTATCTCTGCCGTATTCACCCCACCCTGGAGCTGGCTCCCAACCATGCCAACGCTCTGCTCCGCTCTCTGGATCGGCAGATCTACCACACCATTGTGGTGCGTATCGGCACAGATATCCTGATCCTCTCCGGCAGAGATCTCAGCAAGGATGCCCAGGCTTCCGCTTTTCTGCGAAATTATCAGGCAAACAATCCAGTGTATATCTGTTTCAGTAATCCCTGTCTTTCCATTGAGGACGCCAGCTACACAGTAAAACAGACCCAGTATATGGTGGAGGAATGCCTCCGGCAACATCAGAGCCTGGCTTATTGTCATTTTCAGGGCTTTGCCATTGACTATATTCTGGAATGCGGTGACCTTTCACAGGCTGTGCGGGCCTGTATGCCCCAAGTAGTCAGTATGTGGAAAGCTTCCAAATCCGGAGACGAACTGTATCACACCCTGGAAATATGGCTTTCCTGCGAGCGTTCCACCTCCCGCACGGCAGCCCAGCTCTACACCCA
>CAZUBP010000141.1:0-4670 GCA_964618605.1 uncultured Lachnospiraceae bacterium
AGAACAGATGGAAGAGGATACAAAGAAGGACACCCACCGGCAGGGGCGGGCGTCCATATCTAATACATTTACTGATCCAGGAAAGATTTCAGATCGAAATCTGTGGACAGGTAATAGGTAGCCGAAATTTCCTCACCGTCGGCATCCTGCCAGGTAACGGTTACATAGACAAGCTGGTAAATATCATTTGCATGATGCAGGCGAGTCAGGGTAGTTCGATCAATAAAGTCCACTCTGTACAGATAGGGATAGAAAGAGGCGATCACCTCCGGATCCGTCACCACCTGGGGACTGGGGAAGGTAAATTCCTGACCATCCTGATCCAGCGTAACATCGTTGACATAATAACCGGCCTCATCCATTATGTCATAGTCGTCATCCGTGCCGATCATCATGGAAACCGGTGTTCTGGTAGTCCAGGCATTGAGATCAATCCCCTTATCTGCCAGCCAGGAAAGACTTTCCGTAAAGGAAGGATAGAGGTAATAGTACATACTGCTCTGTTCGTTGGTGATGGCCACCTCGGCAACAGGAATATCCTGCATCATTTCCTCATAGGTAAAATTGGTAAGATCCTGACGTAAAGCCTGGATAAATTCCTGGGTTTCCTTGTTGGAGAAACCGCTGGTGCCGGTGGTACTTCTCACCATCTCTGTGTTGGCAGCGTCATATACGGTAAGGTCAGTCATGGCAGTATCACAGGCAGCATCAAAAATCTGATAATGTCCCTGCTTGTAAGCGTTGGTGTTAAAAACAGCAGCCATAGCGTCCTCGGCCTTGCTGAGACGAATCCGGAAAGCACGGTATTCGGACTGCCCATTGGTTTTAACAAAACGCACAGGGAGAGTCAGATAGGAATCGGAAGATCCATCCATTTCCATGGCCTCTTCTTCCGTAGTTGACTCTTTACCGTTCTCTCGAAGTGCCAGGAGAGCATAGACGGTATCCAGATCATTTCCGGTAAACATAGCATGCTCCAGACGATAATCATCTGTATATATGTATTTCCCGGTAATAGGATCCAGATAATACATATCGGTATCTACAGGCAGATCCACATAGACAGCATTTACGGCATTTTCAGAAGGAATCTGCTCATCCAGCTTGAGAACATCTGTTAAAAACACTGACATGAAGATCAGGCTGAATACAGCACAGGCAGCCAGCTCCTTTTTGTGATGGAAGATGGCATGGATGTCAAAGGAGAAGATAACCTCCAGAATGCCGTGGGTAAGGAACAGAAATACCAGCAGTCCCACAATAGACCAGAGAGATTCCCAGCCGGGAGCGATCTGTCCGAAGGCAAGACCGGCATACAGTGCCACAGGAATAGTGGCCAATACTCTGAAGATCGGGCCAAGAACCGGGAAGGCCAGAGCTTTTCCCGCAGCCTCTGATGCCCGCAGGCGATAAAAGGCCAGAGCCAGAAGCCAGAGCAGTGCCATAAAGACAACAGTAAACACATAGTTGCCTGTTTTGGGTTCCGTGCACAAATGGAGAATGACCCATCCGGGGGACAGATATTTAAGATAGTGAGCCAGACCTATGTGGTACTGTGTATAGGTGGTGTAATATACCCGCAGGAAGGTGGGAACCAGCATAACGATCACGTAGGTGTACACGGAAAACGTACCCAAAATACCGATGGTTACCAGCAGATTACCTGAGAACATACATGCCAGAATAGTACTGTGGTATACCAGCAGGAAAATCAGCAGCTGGTGAAGAAAACCTATGGCAATAACGGACAGATACTCAGTATGCAGCAGTCCGAAGGCAGCAGATACGATGGTGCTCAAAACAGTAAACATAAGAGACGGGATCAGATAAAACAGCAGGCCATTGAACCAGCGGATCAGAAAAAGCTGATCTCTCTGGATGGGCAGACTGTGATAAAAATCCAGCTGTGATCTGTTAAACAGGTAGAAAAATCCCTGAAGCCCGCAAATCAGTGCACCGGTAATGGCGACGATGGAGAGCAGGATATTTTTGTATCCCAGTATGTTCAGAAATTGTGCAGCTGCACGCTGGGCAAGATATTCCGAATTGGATGACAGATCAATAGCCAGAGACTGAAAATACAGTGTGGCACAGATGAATGCCAGAAGAAAAACAACGCAGGCCAGGGCAGGAACCCATATGCGGTGCCGCATATCTTCCCGTAAAGATTTAAAGAATGAGATTTTTGATGTCATAGCCATGTACCCCCGTTTCGCTTATGAATATTTCTTCCAGAGAGAGCGAAAGACTTTCGCAGAACACCGGTTCCTTTGCCCGGATAACTGTCAGGATGATATCCAGATCACCTCTGGCTGTCACCGTGTACAGAGAACCGCGTTTTTCAATATGCAGAATATCCAGCCGCTGCCTGAGATAATCCTCCATGGAGGTATCTTCAATAGCCAGCTGTACCTTGTGGAGATCTCCCTTCAGATCCTCCAGATCTCTGGAAAGGAGAATGCCGCCCTGATGGAGCAGTCCCACATGATCACAGATATCCTCCAGCTCCCGCAGGTTGTGGGAGGCGATCACCGGAGTGAAATCCCGATCGCACATTTCCTGGGCAAATAGAGTTTTTACTGCCTGGCGCATAACCGGATCCAGACCATCGAAGGATTCGTCACAGAAAAGCCATTTGGTACCGGAACATATGCCCAGCAGCAGAGATAGCTGTTTTTTCATACCTTTGGAAAAGGTAGAGATCCGGCGATTCTTGTCCAGGGAAAACTTGTCCAGAAGCTCCTCTATACGCTTTGCCTGGAAATTGGGATAGTGCAGCTGGTAAAAGCGGATCATATCCATGGCAGAGCAGTTGGCAAAATAATAGGCGTCATCGGAAATATAGAAGATTTCCTGTTTGACTTCAGGATTTTCGTAAATAACACGGTCATCGGAAAGAACCTCTCCCTGATCGGGTCGGATGATACCGCAGATAATGCGCATCAGGGTGCTTTTTCCGGCACCATTGGTTCCCAAAAGACCAAAAACTTTTCCTTTTTCTATAGATAAGGAAAGATCATTGACCGCTGTGATATTGTCAAACTGTTTGCTTACGTGGTCAATTCTTATCATTGGTTATACCTCCATATAGTAGTTCCACTGTTTCCAGTACCTTTTCCCGGGAAATGCCGGAGCTTTTGGCCTTTAAAACAGCGGATTTCACATCGGAAAGAATCTTTTTCCGGTGAATATCCAGCAGTGCAGTTCCGGAAGAAACAAAATTTCCTCTTCCGGTAACAGTATAAATATAGCCGGATTTTTCCAGCTCGCTGTAAGCCCGTTGGATCGTATTGGGGGTAACGGAAAGCTCCATGGCCATAGACCGTACAGAAGGAATCTTCTGGTCAGGCTGCAGTACGCCATTCAGGATCAGTTCCTGAAATCTCTCCGTTACCTGTTCATACAGCGGGCGTCTGTCTTTGTAATCAAGCTGAATCATAGTACGCCCCTTTCTGTTGTGAGTGTATCGAGTGTGTTAAATGACTTGATACACTCAATATACCAGAACGGAAAAATAAGTCAACATGGAATTTCTGAAGAAATTATGAAGAAGGGAATTCTACCATATAATCGCTATAATTCGGCAAATGAATTGACAAAGACTTTTTTCCTTGCTAGAATATTGGCTGAGGTCAATTTCGAGAAAGGACAGAGGAAGATGAAACAGAGAGTATATTCTATATTGGTAGATAACTCTGCCGGTGTACTTAGCCGAGTTGCCAATCTTTTCTCCAGACGCGGCTACAATATCGATAGCTTGACTGTTGGTGTGACCGCAGATCCTGCATTTTCACGTATGACGATCGTCTGCAGCGGAGATGACAGTGTTCTGGAGCAGATCCATAAGCAACTGGCCAAGATGGTGGATGTGCGTGATGTTAAGGTTCTGGAACCGGAGGCCAGTGTTACCCATGAGTTAATGATGGTAAAGCTGACGGCAACAGGTGAGGACAGACAGAGTGTTATGGCACTTGCCGAGATCTTTAAGGCAAAGACCGTAGATGTAGGTCCGGATTCCATGATTCTGGAGGTTGTAGGCAGCGTCAGCAAGCTGGCTGCTTTCTTAAATCTGCTGAGTGGTTACGAGATCCTCGAACTTGCCCGCACAGGTGTAACAGGTCTTTCCCGTGGTGTGAAGGACGTTAAGATTCTTTAATGGCAGCAGCGCTGCAGCAGTACAGATGGATAGAGGTAATTTACCCATAAAATAATTTTGCCGGGAGGAATATATAAAATGGCAGATGCAAAGATTTTTTATCAGGAAGATTGTAATTTAAGTTTACTGGATGGCAAGACCATTGCTATTATCGGATACGGTAGCCAGGGTCATGCACATGCACTGAACCTGAAAGAGTCCGGATGCAACGTTATCATCGGTCTTTACGAAGGATCCAAATCCTGGGCTAAGGCTGAAAAGCAGGGCTTCAAGGTTTACACAGCAGCTGAGGCTGCAAAACTGGCTGATATCATCATGATCCTGATCAATGATGAGAAGCAGGCAAAGCTTTACAAAGAGGACATCGAGCCCAATCTGGAAGAGGGCAATATGCTGATGTTCGCTCACGGTTTCAATATCCATTTCGGATGCATCAAACCCCCGAAATTCGTAGATGTTACCATGATCGCTCCGAAGGGACCAGGACATACTGTTCGTTCCGAGTATCAGGCAG
>CAZUBP010000142.1:0-4603 GCA_964618605.1 uncultured Lachnospiraceae bacterium
CTCCCTTTCCTCAACTACGATACCTGTTTTCCCCACATTTGTCAACGCAGGCCCGGAAAGTTGTGGACATGAAAATATGGTACGTAGCTTGGGGGACCGATAGATCTCCGGCAAAACCCTCCAAGAGCGCCCAACCACAAACACACTCTCACCTCGAAAGTCGTGGTAACGTTCAGGGGGAACCGATAGATCTTTGGCAAAACCCTTCGAGAACGCCGGCACTTAACGAGTTCAAGCGTAAGCGCTGAACGAGTTTAGTACCGCTGCGTTTGAGACGGAGCGAGAGCGCGTTTTGCCGGAGATCTATCGGTCCCCCCGTAACTCTTGCCACACTTCCCTCCTACCTATAACACCTTATCCTAAAGCTGCCCTCCTCCGGCAAAATCTCAATAGCCCCGCTCTCCGCAGTGGCATACCGCTGGGCCCCCACCGCATCCAGCCGCTCCACTGCTTCCTTTGCCGGATGCCCATAGGAATTTCCCTCCCCATAGGACAAAAGAGCTATTTTCGGCTGCACCCTTTCCAGAAAAGCAGCAGAGGAAGAATAAGCAGAGCCATGATGCCCCACCTTCAGGACATCACTCCTTATAGCCGCTTCAAGGATCCGGGATTCTCCTTCCTCCCCCAGATCACCGGTAAAAAGCATGGAAAACTTCTCCAGCACCAGTCGAAACACCAGAGATCCCTCATTATTATCCGAGGGCACCTCACTTTTTCCGGGGGATACCACCTGAAGCGTCCCGCCCCCAAAGGTATATTCCTCTCCGGCGCCGGCGTACACTATGGAAATGCCCAGCGCTTCCGCCGTCTCCCTCACATCCAGCCAGTCCTCATTTTCCTCCATCCAGGCCGGTACCAGGATATGATCAATACTAATAGATACTTCCCGGGCAGATACCATAGTCAACAGCTCCGCAAGGCCATTTTTGTGATCCGCATCGGGATGGGTGATCACCAGACTGCTGATATGACGAATCCCCTGATATTTCAGATAGGGAACGATGCGATACTGCCCCACCTTGGACACATCCGTACTGCCGCCGTCCACCACCACCGCACTGCTGTTTTTCTGAAGCACCAGACAATCCCCCTGCCCCACGTCCAACATAGTGATGGTTAGAGCCGTGGGCAGGCGAAGGATCAGTATCAGGGGAAGCGCCAGACCTATACCCCCTGCTATTCTCCTGGAAATCCTGCTTTTCTTCCCCTTTTTCTCCCTTCTCAGCCACAAAACCAGCCCCAGGCCCAGGACATACAGCCCAAGCTGCCACATAGGCGGTCTGCCTACGATCAGGGAACTCCAGGGAATGCGGGAAAGGAGGCGGCAAAGAAGGTAGTACAGCTTCAAGATCCATCCCGCCGGTGCCAGAAGCACCGTACCCAACCAGGGCACCACACAACCCAGACTGCCTCCCACCAGTCCCAGAAACAGAAGAATGCCCAAAGGAGGCAATACCAGGAAATTCAGCAGGATCCCTGCAAAGGAAATCTCCTGATAGTAATACACTGTCAAGGGCAGCATACACAGCCAGAAATACACAGAGGCACTTTTCCCTCTGATCTTCAGCCATTTCAACAGCCAGATAAAAACAGCCGCACCAAAGGACAGCTGAAAACCCGTATCATAGATATACAGGGGATTCTCCGCCATAATGATCATGGCTGCCAGTGCAATAGCCGTGGGTTCATCATAGGTTCTGCCGCTGCATTCCGCTCCTCGACTGATCCAGAACATAAACACCGCCCGCTGGGCTGAGACCGGAAAGTCCGTCACCAGCAGGTAGAAAAGGAGGAAGCCCCCGGACAGCAATGCGGAGGTATTTATGGACAGCCGCCTGCGCAGCAGCCTGTACAGTCCCATCCCCAGCAGGGAAATATGTACACCGGAAATAGCCAGGATATGGGATATGCCGTTTTTCTGGTACAAAAGGCGCACCTCTTCCTCCAGACTGTTTTTATCGCCCAGAAGCATCACCTTTAGCACACCGGCTTCCTCCTCCGGCAGTACCTGGTCGATCTCCCCTCCGATCCGCTGTTTAATACTTCTGGCCAGCTCCGGCAGCCACTCCGGGGATTTGTCCGTCAACCACAGCGTTTTCCCCGTCATCAACACATCGATGCGGCGAATCCTTTCATAGCTCTGGTCATCAAACTGACCGGGATTGGAGGCAGCCTGAGGCAGAAATACCTTGCCATATACGCAGACAGAATCCCCGATCTGTATATCCGGCAGCTCACTGTATGTAATTTTACTGTTATGCAGAGAATAACGATCCGAATGGATCAAAAGAATGGAATTTTTGATATAAATGGTGTAACCGGTGCTCTTTTCCTGAATCCGGTATATTTGTCCGTACAGCCTGGCATTGGTTCCTGTACCTATGGTCTGCTGCAGCGTTTCCGGTATCTCCTCCTGCCAGAAAACAGGCAGGGGAGACACCGTCAAAATCACCGTCAACAGAATAAAGCAGCAGCAGATCACACACAGTGGTCTATGTCGCATGCCTTACTCCTTCACCAAATCTGTATCCTTTGTTAAAAACTGACTGAGATCCATGCCCTCTCCCAGAGAATATTTGTTCTCGCCGTTTATGGAAATCTGTACCTTTTCTACGCCCTCCAGCTCCACAAGAGAATTTACCAGAGAATATACCACTACCTTCTCCTCTATTCCCTCCGTGCCGTTCAGAAAGGCCTCGTTCAGATTTACATACACTGTATTGTCAGACAGGGTGACATTCAGGATCTTCAATTCTGCCGGCATGGTGCCCTTCAGCCCGGAGCTTGCCGGACCCCGCAGCAGAAGCTCCATAACCTCCCGCTCCTTGGGAATACTGGTGCTGTAGTATACCTTCCGTTTTTCTGCCTTAAGACCGGTTCCTTCCTCGTCGGCAAAATACAGGGTAAAGGTACCATACTGGTAGGCATCGATTTCCCGGCCTTCGGCCTCCACAAAATCTGCAGATGTCATGGCCGACAGCACACTGCCTTCGGCACCCACCTCCTGCTGTCCTTCGATAAGGATCTGCACGCTGTCCACGCCGTCGATCTGGTCAAAGCTTTTTACCAGACCTGCTCTTGTGAGGATTTCTCTCGTGCTTTCCAGTTCCTCATAGGCAGAGGACATATCCAGGATCAGCGTACTGCCATCCAGATAGTAATCCCGAATAGACACGTTTGGAGGAAGCAGGCGAGTGACATAGGATGTACTTTCCTGGTTCTTCAGATTCTCCACCACCGCCGTGATCAGATCTGCCATTTCCGTTTTATCTGTAGAAAAGTTCTGGGAAATCAGCTTTGTCTCATTTGTATTTACATAATATTGAGATAAACTCTCCCCATTTCCATTGTTTTGAGAGCTCCGCTCTCCGCATCCAACCAGTAACAGGCAGAGGGAAAAGAGTAAGAGCATTCCCATAGATGTCCGTTTCATCTGTCCACCTTTCTTTACTTGCTGTAATTCAGGGGAATCCGCACGGAGAACCGGGTACCCTCCCCTTCTTTACTGTATACCTTAACCGCACCATGATGCATCATAACCGCACTCTTGGTAATCGCCAGACCCAGACCGGTACCGCCGATCTCCCGGGAATGGGATTTGTCCACGCGATAAAATCTCTCAAATATATGGTCTATGGAATCCTCGGGAATACCCATACCGGAATCCTCCACCACGACATAAAAATACTTCTGGTCTGCGTTCAGGGAAACCCGAACCCAGCCGTCCTCTATATTGTATTTGATGGCATTTTCCACCAGGTTGGTGAAGGCCAGCGTCAGCTTCACCTCATCGATCTGGGCGTATACCGGTCGATAGCTGTCCACCAGGAGACGAATGTCCCGTTTTGCCGCAATGGGCTTCAACCGCTTCAGTATCAGCTCCAGCATATCGTTGATATTGACAGTGTCGATATTCAGGTCCGCCGCCTTCTTATCCATCTTTACCAGAGACAAAAGATCGGTAATGATCTTGTTCTCCCGGTCGATCTCCTGACCGATATCCTGCATGAACTCCTGATACAGCTCCACAGGTACATTTTCCTGACCATTCAGAGAATCCGCCAATACCTTCATGGAGGTAAGAGGTGTTTTCAGCTCATGGGACACGTTGGATACAAATTCCTGTCGAGATTCATCCAGGGTACGCACCCTCTCCAGCATACTGTTAAAGGCGTTGGTGATCAGCTGGGTCTCCGTATAATCGGTAACGGAGATATCCGCCACCATATAACCGTCGGAAATATCCTCGATAGCTTTGGTGATCTTATTGAAGGGTTTCACCAGAATGCCCGCCAGGATATAGCCCAGGATCAGCACCATGACCGTAATAATGCCGATCATCATGATCTGCTTTTGCTCCAGGAAGGATACGCAGGCATTGATCTCATCCATGGAGATACTCACCATCATAACACCCTGCACCAGACTGTCGCCGCTTTTGTCCATAATAGGCAGGGTCATCTCTATGTACCGATCCGAATTGTACTGGCCTGTCTCTCCCGTCTTGTAGCAGAGAAGGACTTCCTCTGAAATCATGGTTTTTCCCACATCAAGATTGAAGGTATCCTTTATAATACGGAAATTTCCGTCAATGATCAGCACC
>CAZUBP010000143.1:0-4578 GCA_964618605.1 uncultured Lachnospiraceae bacterium
CGCTGTCGTTTGCGACAGCTTGATTACTATATCACAGCTGATTTTCTTTGTCAACAACTTTTTTAAGAACTTTTTCTCTCATCGTTGCCGACAGTCATTTACGACAGCCAGTCAAATATAGCACACCGTATTACCGATGTCAATACTTATTTTTGATTTTTCAAAAATAAGAACGGAGAAGGAGGGATTTGAACCCTCGCACCGCGCAAACGGTCTATACCCTTAGCAGGGGCACCTCTTCAGCCACTTGAGTACTTCTCCTAACGCCTGAATATTAAAACTATTCAATTGCCGTCACTTCTGTGACGCATGAATTAGTATACTAAATAGGATATCATATGTCAAGCTGAATTTAGAAAGTTGTTTCATCTTTTTATAAGTTATCACACCATTCTTTTTCTGCTGTAGCATATAGATTATTCCCTTTTGTATCGGCTACGACAACTACCGGAAAATCCTTTACTTCCAGCTTCCGGATGGCTTCTGTTCCCAGATCGTCATAGGCTATCACCTCAGAACTGCATATACATTTAGAAAGAATAGCTCCTGCTCCTCCTATGGCAGCAAAGTAAACAGCGTGATTACGTACCACACCATCCAAAACCTGTTGTGTACGCTTTCCCTTGCCGATCATTCCTCTGAGTCCCATATCCAACAGCCTTGGTGCATATTTATCCATGCGGCTGGCTGTGGTGGGTCCTGCAGAACCAATAGGACGTCCTTCTCTCGCAGGAGAGGGTCCCATATAGTAAATAACATTTCCTTCTATCTCTATGGGGAGACTTTCCCCTTTATCCAGACACTCCTGCATTCTTTTGTGAGCTGCATCCCTGGCTGTGTATACTGTCCCGGTGAGATAAACATAATCTCCCGCTGTCAGTGTATCCGCTTCTTCTTTTGTAAAGGGCACATGCATATATTTTTCCATCTTATGATTCTCCTTACAGAATTCTTACAGCATGTCGATTAACATGACAGCAGATATTAACAGCAACGGGAAGTCCGGCAATATGTGTGGCACAGGTATTGATATTAACAGCCAACGCTGTCATTCTTCCTCCCAGGCCTGCCGGTCCTATACCCAGACCATTGATTTTCTGAAGCATTTCTTTTTCCAGATCTGCCACATAGGGAATCGTGGAAGGTACATTCACCTCTCTGGTTAAGGCCTGCTTTGCCATCAGGGCACACTTTTCAAAGGTGCCTCCTATACCAACACCTACCACCATGGGGGGACAGGCGTTGGGGCCGGCATCCTTTACCGCCTCCAATATGGCATTTTTAACACCTTCTATGCCCTCTGCCGGTTTCAACATGAAAATACGACTCATATTTTCACTGCCGAAGCCTTTAGGTGCTACTGTGATCTTTACCTTATCACCGGGCACAATGCTGGTATGTAAAATAGCCGGTGTGTTGTCCTTTGTATTTTCTCTGATCAGGGGATCCTTTACCACGGATTTTCTTAGGAAGCCCTCGGTATAGCCCCGACGAACGCCTTCATTTACGGCTTCCGTCAGATCTCCCCCTTCAAAATGTACATCCTGGCCTATTTCCATAAAAATAACAGCCATACCTGTATCTTGACAGATAGGGATCATATCTTCCCCTGCAATCTGCAGGTTTTCTTTCAGCTGCCCTAAAATCTGTCTGCCAAGAGGGGATTCTTCCCTCTCGGCAGCACTGTATAAACATTCCTTCATATCCGGTGTCAGGTAATGGTTTGCTTCTATACACATTTCCCTGATATTTTCCGTTACTTTATCCACATTAATGCTTCTGATCATCTGTATTTTCCCCATTATCCGCCATGTTATCTTCCTCAACGGCTGCTTCTGTCTCTGTATTTTCTGAAACAGGCGCCGTATCCTGCGGATTCTTCTCTCTTACCTTGGCAATGCTGGCCACGGTTACATCTTTTCCCACGTTCATGACCTTCACACCGGAGGTAATACGCTTCATGGCAGAGATTTCTTCACAGGTAGTGCGGATGATGATACCCTCTGTGGTAATCAGCATAACCTCGTTATCAATATTGACAGCCTTGGCTCCCACAACATTACCCGTCTTTTCGGTAATTCGGTAACACTTCACACCCTTACCGCCACGGTTCTGTCTCGGGAATTCATCCATCAGGGTTCTCTTACCATAGCCGTTCTCTGAGATAATGAGCATATAGTCTCCCTGGGCTGTCAGCTGCATACCTACAACGTAATCATCCTCCTCCAGAGATATACCTCTTACACCCATGGCTCCTCTTCCTGTAGGACGAACATCATTTTCATCAAACCGGATACTCATACCCTGGTTGGTTACAAGAATAATATTCTTTTCGCCGTTGGTGGTCTTTACCTCGATCAGCTCGTCACCCTCCTGCAAACCGATGGCAATAAGTCCCGTCTTTCGCATATTTTTGAATGCCGACATAACGGTCTTTTTCACAATACCGTTTCTGGTAACCATAACGAGATAATCATCATCTTTAAATTCACCAATGGGGATCACCGAAGTAACCTTCTCACCTGGAACCAGATTCAGAAGATTGATGATAGCCGTTCCTCTGGCTGTTCGGCCTGCTTCCGGTATTTCATAAGCCTTCATGCAGAATGCTTTGCCCAGATTGGTAAAGAACATCATGTAATGATGGGTCGTAGTCATCAACAGTTCATCTACGTAATCATCCTCTATAGTCTGGATACCCTTAATACCACGGCCACCACGATTCTGGCTGCGGAAATTGTCCACGGTCATTCTCTTGATGTAGCCCTTCTTTGTCATGGCAATAACGGTATTCTCCCGGGGAATCATATCCTCCGTAGAAATATCATATACGTCATAGCCAATTTTGGTTCTTCTGTCATCGCCGTATTTGTCGGCAATTTCGGAAATTTCCTTGCGAATTACACGAAGAAGCATATTGTGATCTCCGAGAATAATCTCATATTCTCTGATTTTCTCCATCAATTCCTTGTACTCTGTCTCGATCTTTTCTCTTTCCAAACCTGTCAGTGCACGCAAACGCATATCTACGATAGCCTGTGCCTGCACATCACTGAGGCCAAATTCATCAATCAATCCGGCCTTTGCGATCTGGGTATTCTGGGATCCACGGATGATCTGGATCACCCGGTCAATATTATCCAGAGCCTTCAAGAGACCTTCCAAAATATGAGCTCTCTCTTTTGCCTTATTCAGATCATATTTGGTTCTTCTGGTTACAACATCTTCCTGATGGGCAAGATAATACTCCAGCATCTCTTTCAGGTTCATAACCTTGGGCTGGTTGTTATCCAATGCCAGCATAATTACACCAAAGGTATCCTGAAGCTGTGTATGCTTATACAGCTGGTTCAGAATAACATTGGCATTGGCATCTTTTCTCAGATCTATGCAGATACGCATACCCTCACGGCTGGAATGATCATTCAGGCTGGTAATACCATCGATCTTTTTGTCCCGCACCAGCTCGGCAATTTTCTCGATCAATCTTGCCTTGTTGACCATATAGGGAAGCTCTGTAACAATGATCTGACTCTTGCCGTTGGGCAGAGTCTCAATATTGGACACTGCACGTACACGGATCTTACCGCGTCCTGTTCTGTAGGATTCTTCTATTCCTCTTCTTCCCAGAATGGTAGCACCTGTGGGGAAATCCGGTCCCTTAACGATTTCCAGGATTTCCTCTATATCTGTTTCTCTGTTTTCTTCAATACGGTTATCAATGATTTTTACTACAGCAGAAATAACCTCTCGCAGATTGTGGGGAGGTATATTGGTAGCCATACCTACAGCAATACCGGAGGTACCGTTAACCAGAAGATTGGGATAACGGGCCGGAAGCACTACAGGCTCTTTTTCTGTTTCATCAAAGTTAGGCTGGAAATCTACGGTATCCTTATTGATATCCGCCAGCATTTCCATGGAAATTTTGCTCAAACGGGCCTCTGTATATCGCATGGCAGCGGCACCGTCTCCATCCACGGAACCGAAATTGCCGTGGCCGTCTACCAGCGGATATCTGGTAGACCAGTCCTGGGCCATATTTACCAAAGCTCCGTAAATAGAGCTGTCTCCATGGGGATGATATTTACCCATGGTATCGCCGACGATACGGGCGCATTTTCTATGCGGCTTATCCGGACCGTTGTTCAACTCTATCATGGAGAAGAGTACTCTTCGCTGTACAGGCTTTAAGCCATCCCGAACATCCGGAAGAGCACGGGAAGCGATGACACTCATGGCGTAATCAATATAAGATGTCTCCATCGTTTTTTTCAAATCGACTTCAACTACCTGATCAAATATTGTATCTTCCATACATTTATGTCCTTTCTCACAGCTTTACGCTGTTTCCTTATGTTTCCTAAATATCCAGGTTTTTCACATACTTTGCATTTTCTTCTATGAACTCTCTTCTGGGATCTACCTTATCTCCCATCAGGGTGGTAAATGTAAGATCAATCTCAGAGGAATCCGTATCGTCTATGGTAACACGCTTCAGAATTCTTCGTTCAGGATCCATGGTGGTCTCCCACAGCTGCTCTGCATCCATCTCTCCCAGACCTTTGTAACGCTGAA
>CAZUBP010000144.1:0-4577 GCA_964618605.1 uncultured Lachnospiraceae bacterium
ATACAGATGGACTGCTGGGCTATTTCCTTCGGGCTGAAGGCGTCGCCATAATTCAAACAGGCGTACACTGCACGGGGATTTTCCGCTGTCAGCTGCCAGAAAGGATATTTGATGATGCCGGGGGTGTTGTATCCCACCCCTAATTCCAGATAAAGGATGTGCTGATGCCGTCTTGTCCGCAGGAAATTTTCATAGCGCTCTGCTGCTCTGTGCCAGCCCTCGTCCTCCACAAAGGTGCTGTCCGCCCGAAGATTGGTTGTCAGGGGCTTGCCGCAGTGGGGACACACCGGAACCAGTGCAGAGGGGATCTTCATATCCGCCTGCTGTTTTACCATAGCCTTCACCATCTCTTCATTATCAAAGGTCTCCTTGCAGCAGGGTACGCTGCACTGAAACAGGCCATAGTCTCCCTGGGTATAAAACAGGCGTTTCTTATCAAAACCGGCTTTCTGGAAGCAATGATCCACATTGGTGGTGAGAACAAAATAATCCTTGTCCTTTACCAGTGCATACAGCTCATCATATACCGGTTTGGGCGCATCCATATAGCGATTCACATAGATATACCGACTCCAATAGGCCCAAAATTCCTCCGGGGTATCGTAGGGATAAAAGCCGCCGGTATACATATCGTGAAAACTGTACTTTTCTTCAAAGTCTGAAAAGCTTTTTTCAAACCGCTCCCCGCTGTACACAAATCCGGCAGAGGTAGAAAGTCCGGCCCCCGCCCCGATGATGACGGCATCTGCCTGTTCCAGCTCATTCCTTAATTTTTCTATCTTTTCCCCTTCTGTTTTCGGGTTTTTATTTTTTCCTATGTTCATGATCATCTGTCTTTCACCTCTCCTGAAGATACGCTGCAGGTTTTCCTGCCCTATATTACTCCCATTATACCCTATGTTTTTTCTTTCGCAACTACGCACTTTTTTATTACCCGGTCACCAAAAAGTAACCCTGCGTCATTGACTTACAGCGAATGCTGCATTACAATCCTACTGTAACACAAGAAATACAATGCAACACGAGGAGGGATACCTATGTTAAAAAAAGAAGATTTACCGGAGTGTCCGGTTGCCACAACCGTTGCCCTGATCGGCAGTAAATGGAAACTTTTGATCATCCGCAATCTTCTGCAAAGGCCATGGCGTTTCAATGAATTGAAGAAAAATCTGGAGGGTATCAGCCAGAAGGTTCTCACCGACAGTCTCCGCTCCATGGAAGATGACGGTCTTATTACCCGCACCGTATATCCGGAGGTGCCCCCGAGAGTAGAATATGCCCTGAGTGATCTGGGGAAATCCCTGGAACCCATTTTCAATGACATGATTGCCTGGGGTACACAGTATAAGGAAAATGTCCAATAAAACTATCCATACAAATAGCGGCACCCACAGCATTTTGAAGTTGCTGTGGGTGCCGTCTGTTATATGCTGCTGCGGCAGCTGTCTGTTACTTTGTGGTAATGTCCACCAGACATGTTTTTTCATTGAATACTCTTCCGTTTCCGGAGGGAGAAAGGTCAATATACAGATCTGAAAGATCTCTTTCGTTGACGATCCAGGCCATACGCACAGTTACGCTCTCCCCCGGTGCAAGAGAGGAAATATAGTTATTGCCGTTTTCGGAGGTTTCCCGCACATCGAAATATCCCATTTCATACAGGGACGCCACGCTTTTTCCGCTGACATAGTCATATCCATCTCCCGGCTGTTCTTCGAAATCGTACATGGTATACTTGCCTGCTTCCTGCTTAATAGTTGTGGCAGCGGTGCAATACAGCAGATTTTTCAGTTTCTCCTTGCCGGTGTTGGTATAAGTCACATCCACAGCCACCAGCTTCTGATTTTCCATCTCTGTAGAAACTATTTCATCCAGGGAATCCACGCCATCACCGGATTTAATATAGGAAAGCTCATTCTGCTCCAGTTTTCCATCTGATCCCACAGCGGCCAGCCATTCCTCCGGGATCTGAGTCTTGTCCAGCAGGGAAAGATCATCTGCCACCTGTACCTTATCTACACTGGCTGTGATGCTGGGAGAATCCACAAATTCCCCATCGGCATTTTCTGCAATAGTAGAAACGGCCATAGCTTCGCCCACCTGATGTACAGTCACATCTTCCACGGGCTGAGAGGTAATCTCCTCGCCTGCACTTGTATCCACTTCCGGATTCACAAAATTGCTCCAACGACTGTACTCCCCCTGGGTCTGTACCATCTCGCCGGTTTCCGTAAGCTCCAGATTTTCCATGACCTTGTAGGCCTCTTCCTTGGAAACGGTGCTGCTGACATAGGCCACGATCACACGGTATTCCTCGGGACAAAGGAGATAAAATCTCTGGTTGTAACAGGAGCTTTCGCTTGCCTCCAGATCGTTCAAGCGGATATAGGTTCCTTCATATTTACCAAAAGTGCGTGTCTCCGAATCCACTACATTCAGGTCATCGATGGCTGACTGAATATCCGACTGATCCAGCAGCAGGGTGATAAAGGAAAAGCCCTCTGCCTGATCCTCATAATTTAATTTGCCATCCTCCGTCCATGCCATTCCCTCAGGAATATAGTTGGCCGTTAGCTTTACCTCAGGAACCTCCTCCGGAAGGGTAATACTCTGGTCATTTTCTGTGGCGACCGTTGTTTTCATCCCATAGGTGCCGTTTTTCTCACTGCGCAGATGATACAGACTTACCCCCGCATAAACCGTTGTGGACAGGACAAGGGCTGCACATGCTGCTGCGGCCACAGTTCTTCCGAAGGACCAATGATTTCTTTTTGCCTTTCGCATCGGGGCAATTTTTTCCTGATTTACCTGTCTGTTTACCTCTGCTGCGACCATCTGGTGGATAAACTCCGGTGTTTCCGGAAGATCCTGTTTTAAATTCTCCAGTTTCATGAACATACCTCCTCCATTTCCTGTAATTTCTTTTTCATCTGTGCTCTGGCCCTTGCCAGTCGCTTCTGCACTGCCCCTTCGGAAACCTCCATAATGGCGGCCACTTCCCGCACACTGAATTCTTCCATATAGTACAGTACAACGGTCATGCGCAGCTCCTCATTCAGCTGCTGCATCGCCTTATATAAATCACTGTAATCCTGTTTTTCCGGTATCTTCGTTTCCTCTGCCCCGGCATAGTCCTCCAGGGATACGATCCGGCTGTTTTTCCTTAAAAGATTGTGACTCTCATTGATCAGGATACGCATCAGCCATGTTTTGGCATATTTCTCCTGCCGCAGCTCGGTAATATGGGAAAATGCCTTGACGATGGTCTCCTGAATAGCATCGGCACAGTCTGTATCGTTTTGCAAAATCGATCTGGCTGTGGCATACATCTGTCGTTCCGATGCCAGGATGATTTCCCCCAGTCTTTCTTTCGTCACAATGTGTTTCTCCTTTCTTTTGCTGGCCAGCGGATTTCTTGTACACTAATTAGACGATGGCAGAGCAAAAATATCCCGCAAAATTTTGATTTTTTACAAAAAACAGAGATATCGCCATTTCTGACAATATCTCCATCCGCTATATTTCCCTTTAACAGGCTTATACTGTTTTGAATTTGCTGCTCAGCCACTGGGTGTCGATCCGTTTTCCGATCAGCACCAGGGTTCCCGCACGTTCATCCTCCCGGGTGTCCCGGTTTTCTTCATAGACATCCCCAAAGGTGATATCTATTTTCTTGGTGGTTCCCCCCTCCATCTGCAGGATTCCCTTGGCCCGCCACAGATTACAGTGCCGGGTATCCTCCAGCAGCTTTTTCAGATTTTCCAGCTTTTCTTCTGTAAATGCCTCGTCAAACTGATACGTCCAGGTATACAGCTGACTGGTATTTCCGGGGCCCATTTTCACAAAGGCTTTGTCCTTCACTTCCTCTACCCGAAGAACAGCCCCACCCTTTTTTGCCCCAGAGGCAAACAGTTCCTCCGACTGATCCGGAAAAGAATTCTCATCCAGCTGTGCCAGGGGAATATCCACGATCGTAAGACTGGGATTGATGGACAACAGCTTTTCCACAACCTCCTGCTTTTGTTCCTGGGACATGGTCTCCGTGAAATTCAGATAGATTACATGTGCCGTCTGAATCTGTTCTATATAAAATGGGCCCACAACCTTGAGCAGCGCCTTCATTTTTTTAGCGTTTACGATCAAAATACATCTGTTTAACCGGACTTCCTTAACCTCCAGACAGGCCTCGATCAGATCTCTCATACCGGCTGTTCCTGTGGGCTCCAGAATGATCACCTCCGGCTGTATCGTCCGGACTATTTCCTTCACGGCTTCTGTAAAGTTGTCCTTGATGGTGCAGCATACACACCCCGCCGTCAGCTCCCGTATAGCCATTTTCGGCAGATCAAATTCCCCCTGATCCAGGTTGACCCTTCCGATTTCGTTTTCTATAATAGCCACCCTTTTGCCTTTGTATGTGGTTTCCAGCATTTTGCGAATAACCGTCGTCTTACCGCACCCCAGCAAGCCCCCATATATATCTAATGAAATCATGTTGTTTCCTCCAAATCAATGCCTGTGCTACAACATCATAACACGGCAAGCAGTGGAATTCCATAATCCCGAACAAAAATCCC
>CAZUBP010000145.1:0-4568 GCA_964618605.1 uncultured Lachnospiraceae bacterium
AGTTCAGGTCGATATCCGGCTCCTTGTCGCCGTAGAAGCCCAGGAAGGTCTCGAAGGGGATATCAAAGCCCTCCTTTTGCAGAGGCTTGCCGCACACCGGGCAGAGCTTGTCCGGCATATCACAGCCGGATCGTCCGCTGAAGCTTTTTACTTCCTCCGAATCGAAATCGTAATAATGGCAGGCGTCACAGTAATAATGGGCATGGAGGGGATTAACCTCCGTAATTCCCGACATGGTAGCCGCCAGAGAGGAACCTACGGAGCCTCGCGAGCCTACCAGATAGCCGTCCTCATTTGATTTCCACACCAGCTTCTGGGCGATGATATACATAACCGAGTAGCCGTTGGAGATAATGGAATTCAGCTCCCTCTCCAGACGCTCCTCCACGATCTTGGGCAGCTCTTCCCCGTAGATCTCATGGGCCCTGTTGTAGCAGATATCCCGAAGCATACCATCGGAATTCTCAATAATGGGCGGGAATTTACCGGAACGTAAGGGACAGAGATTGTCGATCATATTGGCAATACGGTTGGTGTTGGTCACCACCACTTCCTCTGCCTTATCGGAGCCCAGATAGGCAAATTCCTGGAGCATTTCCTCTGTGGTACGCAGATACAGGGGTGCCTGATCATCGGCGTCGGAAAAGCCCTTGCCCTTCATAATGATCCTTCGATAGATCTCATCCTGGGGATCCAGGAAATGGACGTCGCAGGTGGCCACCACCGGCTTGTGGAACTGTTCCCCCAGACGGACGATCCGCCGGTTATATTCCCGCAGATCCTCCTCTGTGCTCGCCGGGCTGTCCTCATCCCGAAGCATAAAGGCATTGTTCCCGATGGGCTGGATCTCCAGATAATCGTAAAATTCCACGATCCGGGCAATATCCTCATCCGACGCACCCCGCACCAGACTGCGGAAAAGCTCACCGGCCTCACAGGCGGAGCCTAACAGCAGGCCCTCCCTGTACTTCATGTACAGACTCTTGGGGATCCTGGGACGTCTGGCATAATAATTGATATGGGACTC
The DNA here is from genome assembly GCA_964618605.1 of uncultured Lachnospiraceae bacterium. Taxonomy (GTDB): domain Bacteria; phylum Bacillota; class Clostridia; order Lachnospirales; family Lachnospiraceae; genus UBA11957. Next base: position 1,028 of record CAZUBP010000145.1, read on the forward strand.
GGAAATCAGTCGATACAGATTGACCCGACCGGCATCATTTTTCGCCAGAATAATGGCATGGTAGGTAGGCAGCTTTTTCACCGTTTCCGGAGAGACCCGGCCTGCCTCGTTCAGCTGATCCAGAGTCAGAAGCTCCCGCTCTCTCAGCATGGTAACAAACCGGACAAAGATCTCCGCCGTACAGTTGGCATCGTCCACCGCTCTGTGGTGATTGTCCAGCTTCACCCCTACCGCCTTGGCTACGGTATCCAGCTTAAACCGGTTCAGTCCCGGCAGCAGGAAACGGGCCATACCTACGGTATCTACGTAAGTGAACTTCTTCTTTATCTCCAGAAGCTCACAGTTTTTCATAATAAAGCTCATATCGAAATCCGCATTGTGGGCCACCAGCACCGCATCCTGACAAAACTCCAGGAAACGGGGCAGGATCTCCTCAATGGGCGGGGCATCTGCCACCATACCGTCATTGATTCCGGTAAGATTCTCTATACGGAAGGGAATGGGGATCCGGGGATTGACGAACTCGGAAAAATAGCCCTTGATCTGTCCTTTTTCCACTCGAACCGCACCGATCTCGATGATCTTGTCCTTTACCGGGGAAAATCCCGTTGTCTCAATATCAAATACTACAAAATTATCATCAATGGACTGGCCCTTGGAGCGATAGACGATATCCTTCAGGTCGTCCACCAGATAAGCCTCCACACCGTAGATCACCTTAAAGGAATCATCCGCTATGGCATCGTAGGTATGGCTGGCCTCAGGAAAGGCCTGTACCACACCGTGGTCAGTCACCGCCAGAGCAGGATGACCCCAGCCCTTTGCCCGTTTGATAATGGCAACGGCATCGGAAACCCCATCCATATCGCTCATCTTGGTGTGGCAGTGAAGCTCCACTCTTTTTTTAGCCGCATGATCCTCCCGGCCGGTAACAAAGGAGGCAATGGTTTTCATGCCCTGTACACTGGCCAAACTCAGCTCATGGTCAAATTTATCTATCGTGGTGCGTCCCTTGATCTTTACAAAGACGCCCTTTTTCAGGCGCTGGGTGATCTCCGGCACCTGGTCATTTTCCAAAAACATTTTTACCGTAATGGTATCGGTAAAATCCGTAACGTTAAACATAAGGATCGTTTTTTCGTTGCGGATCTCCCTGGCTTCCAGCGTCAGCACCTGACCCCGGATGGTCACTTCTCCCATCTCACCGGAAATCGTCTCGATATCTATAGTGGCATCCTCCGGATCCCGTCCATAGATCACATCCGGATTGTCGGACTTTTTCACGGCACGGAAGCTTCTCCGTTCACCGGGCTGACCACTGCGGCCGCCTCTGGTAAAGGCCGGTTTGCCGCCCTCGGCAGTTTTCTCTTTTTTCTTTTCCCCGGCATTCTTTTTCTGTTCTTCCTCCCGGGGCTGTTCTGCAGGCTCCCCTGCTTCTCTGCGGTCCTTGATCTGCTGCATCAGGCGTCCCACGTAATCCTGGATCTGGTCCTCCTTTTCCTTCTCCCGCTCCTCATCGGAAACCTCTGCAAAGGAGGTATACAAATGAAAATCCAGACCGCAGCGCTGCACAAATATTTTTTCCAGGATCTGTTCCAAATGCTCTCTCTTCTCACGGGAAATCACGGCATCCGGCAGCACCATATGCATGGTCTTTTCGTCCTGAAAGGAGATCTCCGCATTTTTGAACATACTGTAAAGAACCTTATTGTACCGTTCCAGCTCCAGAAGGATGCTGGGACGATACAAGGTGTACAGATTTTGTGCAGTGTACTGTCTGGATAACTGAAAACGTTCGATGATATGTACACGCAGATTAACCTTTTGAAACAGCTGTCTCTCTATCAGGCCCTCCAGCTGATAAATATCCTCCTTGGCGATCCACTGGGGACAGGCAAGATACACACACAGTCGTGTGTGATCGGGATTGATGGATACCTTTGTCACCGTGGAGATCCCCATGAGGTCTGAAAGTCCTGCAGGCAGCTGCAGATTCGGAAAAACATCCGATACTTTTTTCTCCATATTATCTACTCATTCCAATGCTTTAACTCCTGATACAGAGTGTCAAGCAATTCCTCCTCCGGCACTTTACGGATAATTTCTCCGTGGCGAATCAACAGGCCTAAGCCCTTGCCGCCGGCAATGCCGATATCTGCCTCTTTCGCCTCGCCGGGACCGTTTACCACACAGCCCATAACGGCCACCTTAATGTTCAGCTGTTCAAACTCCTGCACCATAGTCTCCACCTTGTTGGCCAGTCCGATAAGATCGATCTGGGTGCGGCCACAGGTAGGACAGGATACCACCTCTATACCGGAGGTGCGAAGATTCAGGGTCTTTAAGATCCGTTTGGCAGACTTAATCTCCTCCAGGGGATCTCCTGTGAGAGATACACGGATGGTGTCACCGATGCCCTGAGACAGAATAATGCCCAGACCCACAGCGGATTTAATATTGCCGGAATACAGGGTGCCCGCCTCGGTAATACCCACATGCAGGGGATACGGAGTCATACCGGCGATCTTTTCATGGGCTTTGGCGCACATCATAACGTCAGAGGATTTAATACTGATCACCAGCTGATCGTATCCCATATCTTCAATCAGATGCACCTTGTCCAGGGCGCTTTCCACCAGGCCTTCCGCCGTAACACCGTGATACTTTTCTACCAGATCCCTCTCCAGAGAACCGCTGTTTACCCCTACACGAATGGGGATCTGCCGTTCCTTGGCACAGCTTACCACGGCGGCGATCCTCTCCCGGCTGCCGATATTACCCGGATTGATACGGATCTTGTCGGCACCGTTCTCCATGGCGGCGATAGCCAGCTGATAATCAAAGTGGATATCCGCCACCAGGGGAATATGGATCTGTTTTTTGATCTCTCCCAGAGCCTTTGCCGCTTCCTGGGAGGGCACTGCGCAGCGGATGATCTCGCATCCTGCCTTCTCCAGCGCCAGGATCTGCGCCACCGTGGCCTCTACATCCTCCGTCCGGGTGTTGGTCATAGACTGGATACGGATGGGATTCCCTCCGCCAATCTTAACATTGCCGATCTGAATAACTTTTGTATGATCACGATACATGGTACAGTTCCTCTTTTCTTTCTTTTATTGCAAAATTACCTTTTATTTATGGGACATTTCCAGCAGCTTGTCCTTCAGCTGGGTTTCCATGGTACGAAGCTCTGCCTCTGCTGCAGCACGTTTTTCCCGACCCTCGGACTGGATCCGTACTACCTCATCCAGTGTAGAGATCAGATTCTCGTTGGTTGCCCGCAGTGTCTCCATATCCACGATACCACGCTCGGACTCCTTTGCTGTCTCTATCGTAGCCACCTTCAGCTTCTCTGCATTCTTTTTCAGCAATTCATTGGTTACATCACTGACGGCACGCTGAGCTTTGGCAGCTTCAGTGGAATGTTCCACACCCAGAGCGATAACCATCTGACTTTTTCACAGGGGAATCGTATTAACGCTGGTGGACTGGATTTTTTCTGCCAGCAGAGTGTCGGAGCTCTGCACCATACGGAGCTGGG
>CAZUBP010000146.1:0-4488 GCA_964618605.1 uncultured Lachnospiraceae bacterium
TTTTTCTTCAACATTTTTAATACGTTTCGCCTATTTACCCGGAATAGAATCAGTGTTACAATAATGGCTATTAGGGGGAAATTACCGGGGAGGTTATCATGAAACACAAAATGAAAACGTGGAAAAAGGTTGTGTTGGGAATCGTGCTGTTTATTTTGGTGATGGCAGCCATTTGCTACGGCACAGTAACGAAATATTATACCAATCATTTTTTTAAGGGGACCAGCATCAATGGTATGGACTGCAGCAACCTGACGACAGAGCAGGTGAAACAGCTGCTGACCGATGAGATCATGACCTATACCATCAGCATCCAGGAGCGGGAGGATATTACTGAGCGGCTGCTGGCCAAGGAGTTGGGCATGACTTATGTGGACGATCAGTCCGTAGATAAGGTACTGGAGTCCCAGAAGGCTTACCAGTGGGTATGGCAGATCTTTTCTGCCCATGAGCTGGAGGTTTCTGCGGTATCCAGCTATGATACCCAGGTGGCTTCCGATGCCCTGAAGGGGTTGAAGTGCTTCCAGGAGGGAGAATACACACTGCCGGAGGATGCCTATATTAAGGAAAATGAGGATTCCTATGAGGTCGTTCCCGAGGTAGAGGGAACACAGCTGGATTTTGATAAAACACTGGAAACGGTGCTGGCAGCTGTGGATGAGCATGAGGAAACAGTGAATCTGGAGGAAAAGGGCTGCTATGTGGAGCCCACGATCCGACAGGATGATGAAAGTCTGACCACGATCGTAAACGGAGCCAATACCTATCTTTCCGCCAAACTGACCTATGATTTCGGCGGCGACGATCGCCAGGTGATCGTAGACGGTTCTGTGATCAAGGAATGGCTGGAAAAGGGCGATGATGGCCTGCCGGTGATCGGAGAGGATGGTCTGCCCACCATATCCGAATCCGCTGCAAAGGAATTTGTGCGGGTAAACATGGCTAAGAAATACGATACGCTGGGCAAGGCCCATGAGTTTAAGACCCATGATGGAGATACACTGACCCTAAGCAACGGTTTTTACGGATGGCGAATGAACCAGGACACTACGACAGAGGAGATGCTGGAGGCTATTAAGGCCGGTGAGCAGAAGGAAATGGAGGTTTCCTACCGCTATACGGCAGCCAGCCGAGGCGCCAATGATATCGGCGATACCTATGTGGAGGTGGATATCACCAACCAGAAGCTGTACTGCTATCAGGATGGTGATCTGAAGGTGGATACAGATGTGGTAACCGGTAAGCCGGTGGAGGACAGAGAAACACCCTCCAACGGTATCTGGTCCATTATTTATAAGAAAACGGACGCTGTACTTGGGGAAGTAAATAACCTGGAGTACAGGTCAGAGGTGGATTTCTGGATGCCCTTTAACGGCAACGTAGGTCTGCATGATGCAGATCGATGGAGATCTAGCTACGGCGGCAGCATTTACAAAACCAACGGCTCTCACGGCTGCGTGAATATGCCGAGAAGCGCTGCTGAAAAGGTTTACAATATTGTTAGCAAGGGAACACCGGTCATTGTGTATGGCAGCTAAGGGTGACTTTGCGGTGAGGAGACAGCATATGAATATAGTTGTATTAGCGGGAGGAATCAGTACCGAAAGGAGCGTGTCCATTGTTTCCGGTACGGGCGTCTGCAAGGCACTCCGGGAACAGGGACAGAAGGCCATTCTGCTGGATGTATACTGCGGAGATGATCGTATCACAGTGGAAAACGCTTTCCCGGATACGTATGATGTAGATGCCGGAGCAGCCTACATCCGTTCCTTTGACGATAAGATTGAGGATATGGTCGCCTCCGGAAAGGAATTTTTCGGACCGGGCGTCTTAGATATCTGCAAAGCCGCTGACGTAGTCTTTCTGGCTCTTCACGGCGCCGACGGGGAGAATGGTAAGGTGCAGGCCGCTTTCGACCTCTTTAACATTACCTACACCGGCACAGGCTATCTCAGCAGTGCCCTGGCTATGGATAAAGCCCTCAGCAAGCAGCTGATGGCAGCAGCAGGGGTACCGGTTCCCGCAGGAAAAAAGCTTACCCGGAAGGATGACCGGAAGCAGATCGCCGAGAGCATGCCTCTTCCGGCAGTGGTTAAGCCCTGCTGCGGCGGTTCCAGCGTAGGTGTGACCATCGTGGAGAAACAGGCCGATTTTCAGCAGGCCCTTGAGGAAGCCTTCCGTTACGAGGAAAACGTGGTGGTTGAGGAGTACGTTAAGGGACGGGAATTCTCCGTTGGGGTTATTGAGGGAAAGGCTCTGCCGATCATTGAGATCGCCCCCATCACCGGTTTTTACGATTACAAAAATAAATATTCCCAGGGATCTACCGTGGAAACCTGTCCGGCTCAGCTGACACCGGAGCAGACAGAAAAAATGCAGAGATATGCTCAGGAGGGCGCCCAGGCACTGGGTATCACCGGTTACGGTCGCCTGGATTTCCTGATGAAGGAAAATGGAGATATGTATTGTCTGGAGGCCAACACCCTGCCGGGTATGACCCCCACCAGCCTGCTTCCTCAGGAGGCAGCAGCTATGGGTATCGATTATGGCACACTGTGTATGCGCCTTATTGAGGTATCCACAAGAGAATAAAAAAGGAGATATGCCTCAGGCGCCAAGGGCTGCTTGGGGCATTTTAGAAGTGATATGAAGGGTTTGACAATAGAAACGATCGCAAAGGTCTGCGGAGGAACCTATCATGGCCCGGCAGACATAGTACAAAAGGAGATCACCGCTGTCACCACAGACAGCCGGAAGGTGGAGACGGGCTGCCTCTATGTGCCCATTGTGGGCGCCCGGGTGGACGGCCATAGCTTTATTCCCCAGGTAATGGAAAAAGGGGCCCTGGTGACCCTGTCTGAGCAGGATCTGGGAGAGACAGCCTTTCCCTGGATACAGGTTGCCTCTTCATTGCAGGCGGTAAAGGATCTGGCAGAGGCTTATCTGAAGATCCTGCAGATCCCGGTGGTAGGTATCTCCGGCAGCGTGGGAAAAACCAGCACCAAGGAAATGATCGCCGCAGTGCTTTCCGTGAAATTTGCTGTGCTGAAAACCCTGGGAAATTTCAACAATGAGCTGGGACTGCCCCTGACGGTATTTCGCCTTCGGGAAACGGATGAGATCGCCGTGCTGGAGATGGGGATCAGTGATTTCGGGGAAATGACCCGTCTGGCCAGGATCGCCCGGCCGAAGGTGGAGGTGATCACCAACATAGGCTGGTGCCATCTGGAAAATCTGAAAACCAGAGACGGGATTATGAAGGCCAAGACAGAGATGTTTGACTATCTCCAGGAGGGCGGCACGGTTATTCTGAACGGTGACGATGATAAGCTTTCCACGATAGAAAAGGTGCAGGGAAAGAAGCCTGTATTTTTTGGTAAGCAGAAGGATTTCCCGGTTTGGGCGGACGAGATCGAAAATCTGGGACTTCTGGGCATGAAATGCCGGATACATCTGGGAGATGAGGAACGCACGGTACGGATCCCTCTGCCGGGAGAGCATATGGTGTACAACGCTCTGGCCGGTACCGCCGTGGGCAGTGCCTTTGGCATGACGCTGGAGGAGATCTGTCAGGGTATAGAGAGCCTGAAGCCCCTGGAGGGACGTTTTAACATCCTGAGCCTGGAGGGCAGAACAGTAGTGGACGACTGCTACAACGCCAATCCTGTGTCCATGAAGGCCTCTCTGGAGGTGCTGGAGAAGGGAACAGGCCGGAAGGTAGCCATTCTGGGGGATATGGGAGAACTGGGAGAGAACGAACAGGAGCTTCACAACGAGGTAGGGGCTTTCGCCGGTGGACTGCAGCTGGATGTGCTGTACACGGTGGGTACCCTGACGGAGGGCCTGTGGAAAGCTGCCAAAGAGAAAAATCCCGCCCTGGTGACAGAACACTTCGCTTCTCTGGAGGAGCTGCTCCCTGTGCTGAAGGAAAAGACCCGGCCGGGAGATACGGTGCTGGTAAAGGCCTCCCATTTTATGCATTTTGAGAAGATCATTCAGGAATTTCAGAAATAAAAGCAAGTAGTATGAAGAAAGAGGAACCTGCGTTTGAGGTTCCTCTTTTTGATGTAAAAATTTAATGCAGATTTTTCTTTACCATATCGGTGATCAGTGCCTGGGTGTAGCTGCCGATATTTTTTTTGTCCTCCTTGGAAAGCTCTGAGGGTCGGAAGGGTTTGCCGTATTCCAGGGTGATCTTGGTGGAATGGATAAAGGGCAGATGATCCTCAAATATGTTGGAGGTATTGGTCATAGCCACCGGCACGATCAGGCAGTCTGTCTTGGTGGCTACCTTGAAGCTGCCGTCCTTAAAGGGAAGAAGTTCCGTCTGATCCGCTCCGGTGCTTCTGGTGCCTTCCGGGAAGATGAAAACGGAAATGCCCTGTTTGATCAGGTCAATAGCGCTGAGAATGGTTTTCAGTCCCTGCTTAATGTCCTTGCGATCCAGGAAGAGGCAGTGGAGAAAGCGCATCCAATGGGATAACAGGG
>CAZUBP010000147.1:0-4442 GCA_964618605.1 uncultured Lachnospiraceae bacterium
CTTTCCGTTATGCTTCCTGTGCCGCAGCCAAGCTCCAGCACCAGGCCGTCGCTGACGCCATATTCCCGCAACAGGCTGATGAGATATTCGCTCCAGCCGTCGTAATCAATATTATCCATAAACAGGTCATACACCTGTGCAAAATCCTGATAAGATGCCACGTATCTTCCTCCCTGCCATCCTTCATCCGGTGGCTTTCCACCCGGTCTCCCGTCGAAAAAGCCCTTACTTGTAAACATGTTTAAGTATAATCCATCCTGCAGGTAAACTCAACCGGATTTTCCCCGGGGCTGATTCACGAAATTTTCGGCACTTTGTCGAAAATCGCCCGGGATGTTCGCCATATTTTTCGTAAAAATATGCTATACTAATATAGTATCCCTATGTTTTCTATAGCTATTCCTCTGTCAAGGACGGGGAATATACAAGCTCACAAGGAGGTCCCTATGCTCGATCAAGCAAACGCACTGCCCAAACCGGAAACTCAGGAAATCAAGGAGCGGCTGGATGCCGTTCACCAGAAGCTGGCAAATCAGCAGCTGTCCCTCAAGGAAAACAAGCTCCCCGTCATCGTTCTTTTTGAAGGCTGGGGTGCTGCAGGAAAAGGCAGTATGATCGGGAAAATCATTAAGACCCTGGATCCCCGTTTCTTTTCCGTAAACACCCTCACCGCACCTACCCAGGAAGAAACACGGCGGCCTTTTTTGTACCGTTATTTTTCCCGGATCCCGGAAGCAGGCTCTATCCTCTTTCTGGACGGCGGCTGGATGGCCGATGTGACCCAGGATGTGCTTCGAAACGACCTGGATCCGACAGGATACAAGAGCCGAATCAACAGTATCCGCCGTTTTGAAAGTACACTGACAGCCAACGGCTACCTTGTGCTGAAATTTTTCTTCCATGTCAATCAGAAGGAACAGAAAAAGCGTCTGGCTCTGCTGCGGGAGGAAAGCTCCACCGCCTGGAGAGTCAGCAAATTTGACCGCTGGGAAAACAAGCATTATGAAAAATGTGCCCAGGTATACGATCAATTTCTGGAGGATACCGCCACAGCGTCGGCTCCCTGGTACGTCATTGATGCCCAGTCCCGAAAATGGGCCGAGCTGCAGATCATGGAATATCTCACCAGCGGCATAGATGTGGCTTTAAAAAATCATGTATTAAACGTTCCTCTCCTGCAAAACGTATTTCCCCTTCAGGAGATGCCAAAATTAAGCGAAATTCCCCTTGACAAAACCATCGAAGAGGACGATTATAGAGTGCAGTTGAAGGAATTGCAGGCCCAGCTTGGCGCTCTGCACAACCAACTGTATGAAAAGAAAATCCCCGTTGTCATTGTCTACGAAGGATGGGACGCTGCAGGAAAAGGCGGCAATATCAAGCGTCTGACGGCAGCTCTGGATCCCAGAGGCTATGAGGTGATCCCCATTGCCAGCCCCAAGCCCTTCGAAAAGGATCGGCATTTCCTGTGGCGATTCTGGACACGGCTTCCCAAAACCGGTCATATCTCTATCTTTGACCGCAGCTGGTACGGCCGGGTCATGGTAGAACGCCTGGAAGGCTTCTGCTCCGAAAATGACTGGCAGCGCGCCTATAACGAGATCAATGAGTTCGAAAAGGAACTGGCAGACTGGGGTGCCATTATTATCAAATTCTGGGTACAGATCGATAAGGACACACAGCTGGCCCGCTTCACGGAACGACAGAACACCCCTGAGAAGCAATGGAAGATTACCGATGAGGACTGGAGAAACCGTGAAAAATGGGATCTCTACGAGGATGCGGTTAACGAGATGCTGCAGAAAACCAGCACCACCTACGCACCCTGGTATATTCTGGAATCCACAGATAAGCATTATGCCCGGATCAAGGCACTTCGGATTGTCATTGAACAGTTGACACAACGAAATTAACGGAAAGGATGATACACTACTATGATGAAGATTTCCAAGGAGATGATTATCGGAGACATTCTGGCACAGGAGCCTGATATGGCTGCTGTACTTATGGGTATGGGTATGCACTGCATCGGCTGCCCCTCCTCTCAGATGGAGACTATCGAGGAGGCCGCCATGGTACATGGCTTCGACCCCAGTGAACTTGTTTCTGAGGTCAATCTCTATGTAGAAAAGAAACAGATGGTAGAACAGGCATCCAAGTAAGTCCTGTTTTCAGGCTGTCGGAGTGCCGACAGCCTGTTTTATTGCCGTTACCCAAAGAAATGTTTTATAGAATCGAAGGTTTTTTATCATGAACACAATAGCAGAACGACGCATCCACATGAACATGGCTTTAATCGGAGGCTTTCTGGGTGGATTCGCCGTTATCAATCACAACGATCTGCTGGCTTCCGCCCAGACCTCTAACCTCATTGCCCTTGCCCTTGCCCTTGCGGGACGCACCAGCGCAGAAGTACTTACCCGCTTCGGTGCTCTTCTTGTCTATGCACTGGCCTTTTGCCTCACCATCTGGGTACCCCGGAAGCTGAAATGGAACAATCAGCTGGTAAGCATCGCCATAGATATTCTGGCCCTGCTGACGCTGGCTCTGCTGCCCAAGGATCTGGATGCCTTTGTAGCCATGTATCCTATTTTCTTCGCAGCAGCCTATCAGTGGTGTTCTTTCCCCACTTCAGAGGGATACACCTCTTCCACGATCTTTTCCACCAACAACGTGCGACAGTTTGTAACTGCACTGGCCGCCTATGCGGTAGATCAGGACCCAAAAATGCTTAGCAAAGCCCGGGTATTTGGCAAGGTACTTCTCGCCTTCCATGTAGGTGTAGCCTTTGCCTGGTTCTCCTGTCAGTCCTTTGGTGCTCACGGTGCATTTCTGGCACTTGTGCCCTGTCTGACCGCACTGACTCAGGAGCTGGCTGTTCTGGATGTCCTGCCTTTCCCTGCAAAGGTTACCTCCAACGTAGGTTGATGTCCTTTATATGCTGTACTGACCGGGACCGATCTCCTGTACGCTGCTTTCAAAGAAACATCTGGCTGCCTGTATAAGAGTATCGGTATCCGCTGTGCCGGCAGTCTCGTAGGGAGAATGCATGGCCAGCTGAGCCAGACCGATATCCACCGTGGGAACCGGTACCTGATTGCCGGAAATGTTCCCCAGCGTGGAGCCTCCCGGCACATCACTGTGATTCACAAAGCTCTGCACCCTGGCATCAGCCTTCTCGCAGATCATGCGAAACAGGGCTTCGGATATGCCGTCGGTAGTATATTTCTGATTGGCGCTGTGCTTGATCACGATTCCCCCGTTCATATAGGGGCGATTGGTGGGGCAGGCCTTTTCCGGATAGTTAGGATGTACCGCATGAGCGTTGTCCGCCGACAGCATCAGGCTGGAAGCCAACAGCTGACGATATCTGTCCATACCAAATCCCAGACCTTCCAGGATGCGCATCAGTGTATCCGCCAGAAATGTGGAAGCGGCCCCCTGTCGGGTACTGCTGCCCACCTCTTCATTATCAAATACACAATGCACCGGTATACTCCTTCCTTCACCGGAGGTCAGAAAGGCCCTGAGGGAAGCATAGGCGCACTGAAGATCATCCAGACGGCCAATGGACATGTATTCCCGGTTAGCACCCCAGACACTGCCGGGGGTACGGCTATAGACAAACAGATCATGGGACAGAATGTCCTCCTCTTTCACACCGGCGCTCTCCGCCATCAGCTTCATAAAGGTGCCTTTGGCCCGCTCATCTCCGTACAGCGGCAGAAATTCCTTCTGCAGCTGGTATTTTTTTCCCTCATTTATCTCTCTCTGCATATGTATGGCCAGATTCGGCAAAAGCAGCAGATCTCTGCCTGCATCGCAAAGCTTCGTCTCTATGCCCTGCTCTCCCCGAACCACCAGGCGTCCTGCCACAGACAGGGGGCGATCAAACCAGGGGCTTAGGATCATTCCCCCGTATTTTTCCACATTCAGCTTCACATAATGGCCTTCCGCTGCCATCTCCGGATTCTGCTTGATCTTAAACACCGGAGAATCGCCGTGACTGGCCATGATCTGAAAGCCCAGAGGATCTTCCTTGGGTAATCGGAAGGCTATCAACGCCGATCCGCCTCTTACCACAAAATATTTCCCGCCTTTTTGCAGCTCCCAGGGGCGGCTCTCCAGAAGGCGCTCATATCCTGCAGCTGAAAGCTCCTCCTCCATGGCTGCCACGGCATGGAAAGCTGTCGGGCTCTTCTCTATAAACGAAAACAAAGACTGTACTGTTGTGTTGTTCATATTGTCCCCCCTTAATTGCTCATCAATATTTTTTTCCGCATGTTTTTTCCGGCACAGTTTTTCTTGTCAGTGGTATCCTCTTTTTCACTGCATACCACCAGGCCACCGATAACCAAAAGGATTCCCAGGATTTCCGGGATGCCCATGGTTTCCCGGAAAAGGCAAACACCCAGGACACTCGCTGTCACCGGTTCCACAGA
>CAZUBP010000148.1:0-4397 GCA_964618605.1 uncultured Lachnospiraceae bacterium
TGATCCCGGCAAAATCCGTGACAAACGCAATATTTTTTCCCATCAGCTGTCCCCGTATAATGGAACTGCATTTTTCCGCAACGGAGATCAGATCAAAGGGGGCTTCGTTTACGCTGACCTTACCGGCTTCAATCCTGCTCATATCGATCACATCGTTGATCAGGGAGCACAGATGGCTGGAAGAATCGTTTATTTTGTGCAGGCAATCCTCCACACGCTGGGGATCCGTGGTGTTGCGCAGTGCGATATTGGTCATGCCAACGATTCCGTTGATAGGCGTCCGGATATCGTGACTCATTCTGCTCAGGAACTCACTCTTGGCCCGGCTGGCCTCCTCTGCCGACTTTAACGCTGCCTCAAGAGCCCTTTGCTGTTCCCGCTCTTTTTCCGCGGTGCATTTTTTTCTGTAATAGGAATATATGTAGGTTATCCCAAGGGCAAAAAGGAGAATATCTGAGATCAGGATAACCATCCAGGCATTTGTACCGACCCAGCCTCCCTTGGGCTGTACACTTAGCTTCCATAGGATGTTGGTGGGTACCGTCACCTCTACCTCAACAGCATCTGTAAATTCACTGTCTGTTGACGCTGTAGCGATAAGTGTATCCTCTCCCGACTCACGGTAGAGGCGATAATCATATCCCTCATATTCGTATTTTTCCAGGCCAAACTGTTCATTGATCATGTCCAGATCCAAAACGATCATAACAAAGCCCCAGAATTGATCCGGCTCGTCAGATACGCTGGAGTAAATAGCCTTTCTGGAGATCAATCCTTTCCCGCCCTGCTTCAATGTCAGAGGGCCGGACAGGATGATGTCACCCGTTTCTCTTGCCAGCGTTGCCTCTTCACTTCGTGCCGGATCTGCAAAGAGATCATGTCCCAAGGCTTCCTCATTTCCCTCATAGGGATGCAGATATGTTACCACGCCTCCCGGTGCCATCTGAACACAACGGATATTGCTGGATGTGCCATAGATCTTTTCTGCCAGCTCATCAAAATCCTCTTCAATAACCGTCTCTCCATATTCGTCCAGCAGCGCACCCCAGACATTCAGGTCCTGCACATAGCTTTCTATGATCCTTGAAATATCCTTTGCCTTAACCTCAGCGTCATACCTGGCTATCTCCCGACTGTTTTGGGCAATAAAGCTGACAGCCGCCACAGATGCCACACCTATGATAAGCAGCAAGGGCAAAGCAGCCAGCAGCATTTTTTTGCGAATGTTTGTTTTCTCCATAGGCCTGTATCCTCTCATTACTACTGCCGGTAACTTTACGCATATTCCCGCAAAAGCTTCCTCAGCTGCTGCAGGTCAATAGGCTTGGCCAGATGGCCGTTCATGCCGGCCTGGATGGCCGACTGGATATCGTCGTTGAAAGCATTGGCTGTCATGGCGATGATGGGCACTGTCACAGCGTCCTCCCGGGGTAGCTTTCGGATCTCCCGGGTGGCCTCCTCGCCGTCCATCACCGGCATCATGATATCCATAAGGATCAGCTTAAATTCACCCGGTGCAGATGCAGCGAAAATGTCCACTGCCTCCTTACCATTCACTGCCTTGGTGATCCTGGCGCCCTCCTCCGTGAGAATAAACTCTGCGATCTCCATATTCATCTCGTTATCTTCTACCAGGAGAATAGACAGTCCCTGGGTAACGGGCTCGGTGACTTCTCCGGCTGTTTCCTCGACTGCAGCCACCTCCGGTTTTTTATCCCGGTCGATCTGCAGCGGCAGCGTCAGGGTAAAGGTGGTGCCTTCATTTCGCTCACTCTTGCACTGGATGGTTCCTTTCATTGCCTTAGTGAGAATATGTACAATGGTAAGGCCCAGCCCGGTGCCGTGATAGGACTGCTCTCCCACCACATTTTCCTGTTTGAACTGCTCAAACATATGCTTCTGGAACTCCCGGCTCATGCCCAGGCCGGTGTCCTCACAGATAAATTCAAATACAGTGCTGTCTTTATTGGCAGCCCGGTCTCTGGCACCTGCATTTGCCTCCGGTCCCAGCTCACGACAATATATACGCACTGCGCCATTTTCCCGATTGTACTTGATGGCATTGCTGATAATGTTGCTGATGATCCGGCGAATATGCAGGGGACTGCCGATAAGATCCCAGTGTTCTCCCTCCATAGCTTCGATGGTCATGGTAACCTTCTGATCCTTTGCCTGCTGGGTCATGATCTCCGTCACGCCCTCCACCAGCTCTCTCATATTGAAGGGTTTCTCTTCCAGATGGATCTCCCCGGATTCCATCTTACCCACATCCAGCACATCGTTAATAAGCTCGATAAGGAAATTGGAAGCCTCCCATATCTTGTCACGACACTCCTGCTGCTTCTTCGTATCCTCCGGGAAACGGTTGCCGATCATAACCATACCCCGAATACCATTGATAGGCGTTCGGATATCGTGGCTTATCTGCCGCAGAAATCGCATTTTCATCTGGCTGGTGCTGTGCACCTCCTGCTGCTGCACGATAATAAAGGCCAGAATAAACAGCACATATAAAATCAGGGCATAGGCAATATAGGCCCAGCGCTGGCGATAAACAGCGGAGGCCGGATAAAAGATATACAGATTGTAATTGGTGCTCTTGCTGCTTTTGACCAGATAGCGAACGCCCTCCTCCTGGATGGAGGTAACCTCCGAGGAAGATATATTCCGGATATTGTCGGCCAGCAACGGATAGGCTCCTATCTCCTGCTGCTGGATATCCTCCATGTTGGAGCTGAGGATCCGCTCCCCATCGGTAACCAGCAAAATACCGTCCATCTTCAGCTGGTAGCCGGCAAACAGATTTTCCATATCGATCTGGTTTTTATCGGTTCCATACTCCTGCTGACGAACATAGCACAGCAAAACACCCTGGCCGTATTCCACAGAGATCGCCACATAATCGTAGATAGCCCCATCTTCCCGCTCCACACGGGAAATGTACTTTTTCGCAGGGTAGTCCGGGATCTCTTCAACATTCTGATCCTCAAAGACCCAGGCCCAGTCAGCAAAGGTCTCCCCATCCGACGTCACCATATCCACCAGCTCCATTTGGGTATTTACCCAGATAATGCCGGAAAGTCTCTGATCGGCTCTGTACTCCTCCAGAAAGGTTTTGTTTCGGCTGTCTACCTCATTCACCAGACACCGTTCCAGCTCACTGGCCTTGTCCAGAAGCTGTATCTGGGCAGTGGTCTCGTCCGCCGCCACCAGGGAATCGTAACGGATACACTGCTGCTTCATCAGATCCAGCGTCTCCTGGATCAGGCTGTCAGCCTCCTGTGTTTCCTGCCAGGTACTGACGCCATACACAGCCCCTACCAGCGCCACTCCTATCAAAAGGAGCACGATCCAATATTTCCAATCCAGATAAAATTGTGATTTTTCTTTTTTTCTCACTGGGCCGTACCTCCGTCAACGCTGATCTCGTATTTCTCCAGAATACTTCCCAGCGTTCCGTCATCCTTCATTTCCTCCAGCGTCCGACTCAGTTCCTCTGCCAGATCCTTGTTGCTGCCCTTTTCAAAGGCAATGCCCACCTTTACCGACAGCAGGCAGTCATCCAGCAGCCGATACTGTTCAGAAGAAAGATTCTCCACGTACTGGCGCACCACCGTCTCATGCCCTGCCACAGCGTCCACGTACCCGGATTGCAGCGCCGAAAACACCAGCTCCATATTTTCCATGCTGTATACCTCCTTCACCTGAGGTATATCCCCCTCCGGGTTCAGGAAAATGGATTCCGGCTTGGTACTGGACATAACGGCTACCGTGGCGCCGTTGAGATCCTCCAGGCTGTCAATACCGCTGTCGTTGCGCACGGCGATCATCTGTCGGCTGTACATATAGGGGCCCACCCAGGTATAGGCATCCTCCCTGCCATCCATGCTGAAGCAGCTCCAGATACAGTCTATGGACTGATTGGCCAGATAGGCGTCCTTATTGTCCCATTTGATGGCTGTAAATACCGCCTTCTTCCCCATGCGCTGGCAGGCTTCCCGGGCCAGTTCCACATCCAGACCGGCGAAATTGCCGTTTTCATCCACATAGCTGTAGGGTTCGTAGGATCCGTCGATGCCGATACGCACCTCCTGCAGGTTTGCCACAGTCTCGCTATTCTCTTCCTGCCCGCCGGAACAGCCCCAGAGCATACAGGCCATCAAGCAACACAGCAGAAGAAATCTTCCCCGTTTTTTCATACCTTCCTCCGTCCTGTAAAGGTGTAAAAAAACCATCTGTATGCACACCAATACTTTACGTTCTTCATGCACCACAGATGGTTAACTAGTCTAAATTTATGCTTCTGTGAAAAATCCCGAGGCTTCGCCCCGCTCTTTTTCATTGTAACCTGAACATACCGTTTTTTCAATGGCGGATGTCCATATTTTTTCACCATT
>CAZUBP010000149.1:0-4383 GCA_964618605.1 uncultured Lachnospiraceae bacterium
AAGGAAAAGGCAGCACAGTTTGACAACCTGCTGTCCATGATCCGTGTAAGATTCTAGTATAAAAACCTAATAATCGATAGATTAGAAGAGAACCCCTTTTGTGGACAAACCTTTGCCTGACAAAAGGGGTTCTCTTTATACATCCATTTTAGGTAATGTGTTCAAATTTTGTGGCGCCTGAACAGAATCAATTTCTCTAAGCATGAGTTGTTCCAGGCGGTCAATGTCTGGAAATACAACCTTTTTCCCTCTGGAATGGAGTCGACGGAGCCGTTTCATGTTGGTGCTGATTTCTTTATGAATTGAATGCTTTACCGGTACAGGATTGTTATTGCGGGTATGTATGTGGTCAAGATAATAATCCCTGACTGGGAACATATTTTGGAGAAGGAATGCAGCTTCTTTTCCATCGAATTCGCCGAGAACAATGGTTAGACAGCGACCATATTTTTGTTCCTGTTTATCATGGATTGCTTTATATTTTTGCATCCGTGAGCTCAACGGAACCATCCAAAGAAGGGAAGTTTTTTCATCTCGCAGGCAATAAAAAGTAGGACGATATGTCCCATTCTCTTTGTTCTGCATGAGATTACCGTCTTGCACTTTTTCAAAATATTCGTCTTTAATGTGGTAAACGTAACCTTCCTGATAAGTCATTTCATCACCTGTAAAAATTAGCCCTGCCGTACGGCAGGGCTAAGAATTTTCGCACCGGACATTTATTAGACGCTTCCGGTAAGCGAACCATATTTTCGAACCGTTCATTTTTAAGCCGCCAGCGGTGAGCGAACAATATTTTCGATGACAGATAACCTGCCTCTGTTATTATTATATGTTTGAGACAGGAGTATGTCAATGAAAATCAAAAAATTGCATTACTAAGGACTCAAATCAGGCTTCGGTATTGTAGCCGTCGTATTCGGAAGAGGTGTTCCAGTGATCCTCCCGGAAACCGTAGTTGCTGCCGGAGAAATCATCTGTGTAAGGCTGATCCAGTTCGCCGGTAACATCCAGATAGAAATATATTTCTGTGGTAAGCATGTAGGGCACGATCCAAAGCAAACCGATAAAAAGGGTAAAGGCGGACAGAAGAAACAGCCCGATAAAGCTGATCTGCAGGTAGAAATACCGGCCTTTATTGCCCTTCATCAGGGAAAAGCTCTGGCGGATAGACTCCACAGCTCCCATATCCTCGTCCTCGATCAGCAGCAGATCACTGAGGGCAAAGCCCAGCATAATGATGATAGATACCAGATAACCTGCCAGAAACAGCCCCAGATAGGTCAGCACAGGCAGCAGCCGGAAGGACAACAGGGTCTGACCGTAGACCATGGCGGGGATCAGAGGGATCTGGGTAATGATCATCTGGATCACCGTAAGAATAATAAAACGGTTGGGGCTATGGGCGAAGGCGTAGAAAAGCTGGCCCACGCTGATGGCCTCGCCCCTTGCCATATGAAGGATCATGGCAAAGATGCCGATCTCCATCAGATAGATCAGGATACTGATGATCAGGGAAAGCAAAAGCTGCAACGCAATATCGGGAAGTACGCCACGGGTGTTTGCCTGAATTCGGTTGGATATGAAGTCCAGAACACTGGAAAAGATGATCAATAGAACGAAGGCACCGATCAGGGTGCCGTAGTGGCCCTTTAAGGATTCCCGGGCCAAAGCCTTTAATTCACGGGATGATCGTTTCATGGAAAAATTCCTTTCTGCATAGTATGGTTTCGTAAAACTATATATTTTTTTCGTAAACCTCCCCGGAAACAGGGATTTATGGTATAATGGTGCACACTGTTCGGGGTGACTTAAACACAGGTATCCTGAGAGATCTCCCTCTGGGGCATTTCTCTTTCGTACAGCACAGGCTCATCATAGCCGTAATCATAGTAATAGTCGTTGCCGTTCATCTCATCCTCGTAATACTGGAGATAGTCTCGATACATTTCCTGTGCATCAGAGGAGGTAAAGACATAGGCAAACATACTGATGATGACGAAGATACCCAGAAGAATTCCGGCGATACCCAGACCCATGCCGATACCCGCCGGTCTGCTCATGGAACCGGAGCCCCGGGACAGCAGAGCAAGGATAATAGCCAAAGCGCCCAAAATAACAGAACCGCCGAAAAAAATGGTGAGGATACCGATAATACCCAGAACCAGAGAGGCGGTCGCCATACCATTAGAAGTATTCTGCATAATGAAAAACCTCTTTCGTTAGATTTTTCTATATTTTAGCACGATATATCTATGAACACAATGTAAAGCAAGGAGGAAATACGCTTGGACATTACAAAAAAAATCAGTGAAGAGCTGCAGGTACAGGCCTGGCAGGTACAGGCCGCTATAGAACTCATCGACGAGGGCTGCACCATTCCCTTTATCGCCCGTTATCGTAAGGAGAAAACAGGTTCTCTTAACGATGAGGTGCTGCGAAATCTGGGAGAACGACTGTCCTACCTGCGCAACCTGGAGGAAAAGAAAGCCCAGGTGATAGCAGCCATTGAAAATCAGGAAAAACTGACCCCGGCACTGCGAAAACAGATCGAGGAGGCAGAAACACTGGTGGCAGTGGAGGATCTCTATCGTCCCTACCGGCCGAAACGCCGTACCAGAGCCATGATCGCCAGAGAACGGGGGCTGGAACCTCTGGCACAGCTTCTTCTCTCCCAGATGCTTTCCCAGTCTCTGGAGGAGGTTGCCAAGGTTTATGTGACAGAGGATGTACCGGATACGGCAGCCGCCCTGGCAGGAGCATCGGATATTCTGGCGGAACAGGTATCGGATGAAGCCGATTATCGTACCGCTATTCGCCGCATGACCTTAAATGCCGGTGTGCTGCACACCCAGGCGAAAAATCCCCAGGAAAAATCCGTGTACGAAATGTACTACGATTACAGCGAACCGGTAAAACGGGTGGCGGATCATCGTGTACTGGCCATCAACCGGGGAGAAAAAGAAAAGATTCTTACGGTAACCCTGGAGGCTCCCGAGGAAGAGATCCTGCAGTGGCTGGCCAAGCGGGTGATTACCGGGAAAAATCCGGAGACTACCGCTTTCCTTAAAACCATGCTCCAGGACAGCTACCGTCGTCTGATCGCCCCGGCTATCGAGCGGGAGATCCGAAACGATATGACAGAGAAGGCGGAGGACGGTGCCATTCGGGTATTCGGCAAAAATCTGACCCAGCTGCTGATGCAGCCCCCTATTGCCGGTGTCACGGTACTGGGTTGGGATCCCGCTTTTCGTACCGGCTGCAAGCTGGCAGTGGTGGATCCCACGGGAAAGGTACTGGATACCACAGTGATTTATCCCACTGCGCCCACCACGCCCGCCAAAATTGCAGCGGCAAAGGACACCCTGAAAAAGCTGATCGCAAAATACGATGTTAAGCTGATCTCTCTGGGCAACGGTACAGCCTCCCGGGAATCGGAAGCCATCATCGCCGAAACTTTGAAGGAAATTCCGAAACAGGTGGCCTATGTGATCACCAACGAGGCCGGTGCCAGCGTATATTCTGCCAGCAAGCTGGCTACGGAGGAATTTCCTCAGTTTGATGTGGGGCAACGAAGCGCCGCCAGTATCGCCCGCCGTGTACAGGATCCGTTGGCAGAGCTGGTGAAGATAGATCCCAAAGCCATCGGTGTGGGACAGTACCAGCATGATATGAACCAGAAAAAGCTGGACGGCACCCTTACCGGCGTGGTGGAGGATTGCGTAAACAGGGTAGGCGTAGAGGTAAATACCGCCTCAGCGTCCCTGCTGGAGTACGTTTCCGGTATCAATAAGACCCTGGCCAAAAATATTGTGGCTTACCGGGAGGAGAACGGTCCCTTTAAAAGCCGCCGGGAATTTTTGAAGGTGTCAAAGCTGGGACCAAAAGCCTACGAGCAGTGTGCCGGTTTCCTTCGGATCAACGGTGGAAAAAATCCTCTGGACGCCACCGGTATCCATCCGGAAAGCTATGAGGCCGCAGAACATCTGCTGGCGGAGCTGAATCTGACGCCGGAGAGCATTGTTTCCGGCCCCTCCGCTATCTTTATCAAAAATTATAAGGCTATGGCGGACAAGCTGGGAATTGGAGAGCCCACCCTGCGGGATATCGTGAAGGAACTGATCAGTCCCGGCAGAGATCCCCGGGAGGATATGCCCCTTCCCGTGCTCCGAAAGGATGTGCTGGACATCAAGGACCTGAAGGAAGGCATGATCCTGAAGGGCACTGTCCGCAATGTTATTGACTTTGGTGCCTTTGTGGATATCGGCGTGCATCAGGACGGCCTGGTGCACATATCTCATATGACCAAGCGGTATATCAAGCATCCCCTGGAAGTGGTTTCCGTGGGGGATGTAGTAGAGGTTAAGGTGATCTCCGTGGACG
>CAZUBP010000150.1:0-4376 GCA_964618605.1 uncultured Lachnospiraceae bacterium
GGAGGATCACTGGAACACCTCTTCCGAATACGACGGCTACAATACCGAAGCCTGACAATAGCGTTATGAGAAATTAAAAAGAGCGTTTTTCTTTATCCTGCGGGATTTGAAAAACGCTCTTTTTGTATTTTTCTATTTCTGTGAAAATCAGAATCTTACACGGATCATGGACAGCAGGTTGTCAAACTGTGCTGCCTTTTCCTTGTACTGCTTCTCTGTGATCTTCTCTGTGATAAAGGCGAATTCATCCGGAAGCTCCGGTACGGAGATAGCCTGTACCTTGCCGAATACCTTTTCCACACGACCCAGATTATCGATCAGGGTGCCCTTCACACGTACGAAGAAGCGGTTTTCCACGTCCTCAATACTCATCAGGGGCAGCTCTTCCTCATCCCAGGGCGTAGCCAGACAGCTGTGAAGATGACGGGCTTCGTCTATGATGTCGCTGACAACGGCGCTGGCTGTGGGCAGCTTTCCTGCGCCCTTTCCGTAGAACATACAGTCACCCAGCATATTGCCGTGTACAAATACGGCATTAAATACATCCATAACACTGTACAGCGGATCCTCTGCATCCAGCATTACCGGAGATACCATACCGTAGTATTTGTCTCCTACCTTTTTGCTGGTGGCCAGAAGCTTGATCCGGGCATCCAGGGCAGCTGCATACTTGAAATCAGCGGAGCTTACCTTTGTGATACCCTCTGTGTATACATCCTGGTAATCCAGATATTTGCCATAGGCCAGAGAGGAAAGAATAGCGATCTTGCGGCAGGCATCATGGCCTTCCACATCAGCCTCGGGATTTCTCTCTGCATATCCCATATCCTGGGCTTCCTTTAAGACATCGGCGAACTCGCTGCCTTTCAGGCTCATCTCGGAAAGGATAAAGTTGGTAGTACCGTTTAAGATACCGGTTACCTCGTCGATCACCTCAGCGCTAAGGCAGGTACGTAAGGGGCGGATAATGGGAATAGCGCCGCCGCAGCTGGCCTCAAACATATAGTTGCACTGTTTTTCTCTGGCAATGCGCAGCAGCTCTGAGCCGTGAGCCGCTACCAGGGCCTTATTGGAGGTGCAGACGGATTTGCCTGCCTCCAGAGCCTGTTTGGTAAAGGTATAGGCGGCACCTGTTCCTCCCATAACCTCTGCAATGATCTTTACTTCCGGATCCTGAAGGATCACATTGTAATCGTGTACAAGGATCTTCTCCACCGGATCTCCCGGGAACTCTCTGAGATCCAGCACGTATTTTACGCTGATCTCCTCTCCCGCTTTCTTTGTGATAGCCTCTTTATTTTTTTCCAGAACCTCTACAACACCTGAACCTACGGTTCCGTAACCAAGTACTGCTACTTTAACCATTTTGATTATCTCCTGTCCTTCTGTTTGTTGCCAACATCTTCAGATAGGCATTGATAAAGGGATCAATAGCTCCATCCATAACCTGTGCCACATTGCCGCTTTCCTCGTTGGTTCGCAGATCCTTTACCATAGTGTAAGGCTGCATAACGTAGGAACGGATCTGATGGCCCCAGGCAATATCCGTTACTTCACCACGGATACCGGACAACATTTCTTCGTTTTCCTGCTGCTTTAACATATACAGTTTTGCTTTCAGCATCTGCATGGCTTTGTCCTTGTTCATATGCTGAGAACGTTCATTCTGACAGGTAACTACGATACCTGTGGGGAAATGGGTGATACGGATTGCGGAAGAAGTCTTGTTGATATGCTGACCGCCCGCACCGCTGGAACGGTACGTATCGATACGGATATCGTCATCCTTGATCTCTACCTCTACATCGTCTCCCAGATCCGGCATAACGTCACAGGAAACAAAGGATGTCTGGCGTTTTCCCTGGGCATTGAAGGGAGAAATTCGCACCAGACGATGCACGCCCTTTTCGGATTTGAGATAGCCGAAGGCATTTTCTCCGTGTACCTCAAAGGTAACGGATTTGATACCGGCCTCATCACCATCCAGATAATCCAGGACCTCCAGCTGGAAGCCCTTTCTCTCGATCCAGCGGGTGTACATACGATACAGCATACCGCACCAGTCACAGGCCTCGGTACCACCGGCACCGGCATTAAGCTTGATGATGGCATCGTTTTTATCGTATTCCCCGTTGAGAAGGGTTTTCACCCGGATATCGTCGAAGGTCTGACGAAAATCGTCCAACATTTCCTGGATCTCCGGAATCAGCTCCGGATCCTCCTCCTCATATCCCATCTCGATGAGAGTCTCCATGTCCTCCTTCTGGGAAATGAGCTTGTTGTATACCTCCATATCCGATTTTAAGGCATTTAATTCTATCGTTTTTTTCTGAGAGATCTCCGGCACATCCCAGAAGTCCGGCATCTCCATCTCTTTTTCTAATTCTTCGATCCTGCGCTCTTTATTAGCCAGGTCAAAGTGAATCCCTCACTTCCACTAACGGCTCTGTATAGGAATTCAGTACACTTTTGAACTGATCTAATTCAACCATAGCTTCACCTTCTTTCTAAAAAATATTCCCGCGAAGTGCCGGACTTATTTCCGTCCGCAGCACTGTTTGTATTTCTTTCCGCTTCCGCATGGGCACGGATCGTTGGGATAGACTTTGATTTCCTTACGCTGCTTGGGTTTCTTTGCAACGGAATCATCCTTGTTGGTGCCGGTAACCTTGGCTACCTGCTCTCTCTCCACCTTCTGCTCTACACGAACGTGATACAGCAGACGAAGAGTTTCCTGCTGGATGGCAAGGGTCATCTCGTCAAACATCTCATAGGCAGCCATCTTGTACTCTACCTTGGGATCTCTCTGGCCGTAGGCCTGCAGGCCGATACCCTGACGCAGCTGATCCATATCATCGATATGATCCATCCATTTATTATCTACTACCTTCAGCAGAATAACTCGCTCCAGCTCACGGATCTGCTCCTGCTCCGGGAACTCTGCTTCCTTCATCTCATACAGCTTTACAGCCTGCTCGTTGAGATACTGGCGCAGCTTTTTCTTGTTCATACCGGCAACCGTCTCCTGGGTCAGTCTTTCCAGGGGAATCGTCGGCAGCAGGACGCTGTTTAATTCCTCCAGATCCCAGTCCACGGCATCCATCTCTTCGTTGATGCACATATCAACGGCATTATCTACCACATCAGTAATCATCTTGAAGATGGCATCCCGCATGTTGTCGCCATCCAGTACCCGGCGGCGCTCCTTGTAAATGATCTCTCGCTGTTCGTTATTTACCTGATCGTACTCTAACAGATTACGACGGATACCGAAGTTGTTGCTCTCGATCTTTTTCTGTGCCTTCTCAATAGCGCTGGAAAGCATCTTGTGCTCGATCTGCTCATTTTCCGCCACGCCCAGGCCCTGGAATACACCCATCAGCTTCTCAGAGCCGAACAGACGCATCAGATCGTCCTCCAGGGAAATATAGAAACGGGATTCACCCGGATCTCCCTGACGACCGGAACGACCACGCAGCTGATTATCAATACGGCGGGATTCGTGACGCTCTGTACCGATGATCTTCAGACCGCCTACCTCTCGGGAGATCTCATCCAGCTTGATATCCGTACCACGACCGGCCATATTGGTGGCGATGGTAACAGCACCGTGCTCACCGGCTTTGGCAACGATCTCAGCCTCGATATCATGGTATTTGGCATTCAGTACCTGATGCTGGATACCCTCTCTCTGGAGCATCTTGCTGAGCATTTCTGAGGTCTCGATGGTGATGGTACCTACCAGTACCGGCTGTTGCTTCGCATGGGAAGCGATAACATCCTGTACAACAGCGTGGAATTTCTCCTTTTTGGTCATATATACGGCGTCATCATAATCCACACGGGCAACGGGACGGTTGGTGGGGATCTCGATAACGTCCATACCGTAAATCTCTCTGAACTCCTGCTCCTCTGTAAGGGCGGTACCGGTCATACCGGATTTCTTATCAAATTTATTAAAGAAGTTCTGGAAGGTAATGGTAGCCAGTGTCTTGGACTCACGGCGTACCTTTACATGCTCCTTCGCCTCAATAGCCTGATGGAGTCCGTCGGAATAACGGCGGCCGGGCATGATACGTCCGGTAAACTCATCTACGATGAGGATCTCGTCATCCTTTACCACGTAATCCTGATCCTTGAACATAAGATTGTGAGCTCTCAGGGCCAGAATAATATTGTGCTGGATCTCCAGATGCTCCGGATCAGCCAGGTTGTCGATACTGAAGAACTTCTCTACCTTCGCCACACCCTGTTCTGTCAGGTTGACGATCTTGTCCTTTTCGTTGACAATGAAATCACCTGTCTCCGTGATCTCCTCACCCATAATAGCGGTCATCTTGGTCATCTCACCGCTGGCCTCACCACGCTCCAGCTGT
>CAZUBP010000151.1:0-4352 GCA_964618605.1 uncultured Lachnospiraceae bacterium
AAATAATTACTTCTTATGGACATTGTAACGATTCAGGGAAATATTGTCAATATCCCAATAGAGAGATCAGCGAAATATATTTCGAAGGCACGAAAATACAGAAATAAGCCACCCCAAAGGGCAGCTTATCTCCTTACATTTCCTCTAAAGGAATATTCAATTCTTCCGTGCCCGGCAGCACAAAGCGACCGTCACGTATAATGTCCGTCATATGCTTGTTGTCATCCTCCACACTGAGGAGTCCCAGCTCATCATAGGGAATGGTAATGTCCGTATGGCAGTTGACATAGGCCTGGGAAAGATCTGTTTTTCTCAGCTGAGACATTTCGTTGTCCCGGGCTATGATCTCCTTGCCGTCAGGGTTAAAGACAGCCACATCCTCTGCCCAGCTGTAGCAGGTATCCCCCACAGCAAAATGAGGGCCTGTTTTCTCTGCGATCAAAATGGGCAGTTTTGCCTCAATGCCGTACTTTCTGGCCATGCGATAGGCAGTGGTGTTGGTACCGATGGCAAATTCTCCCATGGGCAGTGTCTTATTATTGAAGAGAACATTTTCGGAAATGTACTTTTTGTTCTCCTCTTCGTTTTCAAAATTGGCACAGCTGTACTCCCGGATACGGCCGTTTTCAAACACCAGCCGAAGATCCTTGTAGTACAGACCTTCCAGATAAACGCCGGTTACATGAAGCACGCCGTTGGTACCCTTCAATACCGGGGAGGTGAAAACTTCCCCTACGGGAATATTCACATCTGCCACACAGTTTTCAAATATGGTCTCCTTCTCCGGATACTTCAGGGAAGCCAGCTGGATCCACAGATCCGTCTTGTTGTCACCGGCACCCAGCACGTGCACCCGACGTCCCCGATCCAAGGTGTCGATCATAGTCTGCTGAATGGACTCGTAGAGCTTGTAGTCCAGGGTATTCACCTTCACCGTCTCTGCAAAGATCTGGGCAAACTGCCCCCCGATCTCCGGAACGGGATAGGCAATAATGGTAAAGCTGCGCTGATCCCCGGGAATATACCGGTTGGTGATCTGTCCCAGCTCATTTCTCATGCGAGTCAGAAGCTTCTGCTGTCTGGAGGTATAGCTGATACATTCTGCCTTGTTTACCGGTTCAAAGGTTTTCTCCCCAAAGGTTTCCAGGCAGGCAGGACCGGCGTATACCGCCGCCATATCCTTCACTCGCTCATAGGCCGTCTGGGTCACCCGCAGCTTCCGGCTGACAAAATCCTCGTCCAGAAACAGGGCATCGTCCATACGATGGTCATACTCATACTGCGGATTGGGTGAAGTGGCCGAAAAACCGATGCGGGCCATCTGTCTCCGGCTGATGGCATGCTGGGCATACCTGAACATAGTGGGGGTAAGTCCCATCCGGGCAAACTGCTCTATGGCAGCCCGGATCATCCGCTCAAAGCCGATGGCATAGCGAATTTCCACCGTTTTCTTTTTACTGAGGTCAATGCCTGCATGGACAAAGCCCAACCGATAGCCCTCCGTATAGGTGCTGGCCATGGCCTCTATCTGCTCCTGGGAAAGGCTGTTTAAGTAGGCAGCCACTCCCAGCTCATTTTCCGTAATATATTCGCCGTAGCGGTACAGGTAGGAAAGATCCGTAAGATCCGCCTCCATTACGATCCGGCGGGCGAAATCATGGGCGGGATCCACCTGTTCGGCGATCCGATCCCCGATCATATCCTCACTGTAATCACTGAAAAACCAGTACAGCATATCCCTGATCTCTGCAGCCGGGGGCACCTCCCCGTCGGTAAAGGCACTGTACACCTCGGAAAACAGCTCGCACAGCACCGTAATATCCCAGATCCTTTTCTCATAGGCAAAGGCTATACAATGGCGCAGCTCTGCATACAGCATAGACAGGTACTGTCCCATCTCCCTGCCAAAGCATTTTACTGCCCAGGCGGGATTGCCGTAGCTGGTTTCATACTGCTCCGGCAGGATATCCTCATACAGCTTCTTATTTCTCTCCTTAGTTTCTTCCAGGGAAAGGCCTGCTCCCGGCGTCTCCTCCCTGACTATAGCCAGTACATAGAGCAAAAAGGAAGCACACCGGTCAAAATACTCCCGATAGGGAACCGGCGCCAGCTTTTCACCAGGCATCTGCGCAATGCGTTCCCCCACGGACTGCAGTCTCTCTGTAAGCAATTCACTGTTATGCATCACGTAAATTTCCTTTCTGAACATTTTCCTCGATGATATGGGCGATCACCTCACCTATCACCCGGGAACCCTCTGCCGAGATCTCATTTCTCTTCTCCACCTGAGATCTGGCCACATCATGGGCTTTCCAGTCACCGCCATGATTGGCATTGTTGAGGGAAAGAGGCTGGTAATTGTCCAACATACGGGCAAATTTGGCCTCCGGCGTACACCGTTCTTCAAATTCCTCCCAGATAGCACGAAATTCCCGGGCCTGATCCTCCGGCAGCATACCGTAGATCCGATCCGCCGCCTGTACCTCCCGCTCCCGCTGAGACTGTTTGCCTGTCTCATCATAAGCGTAGGTATCTCCGGCATAGATCTCCACCAGATCATGCATCAGCACCATCTTCATCACCCGCAGGATATCCACCGGTTCATTGGCATATTCCTGAAGAACAAAGGCCATGACAGCCATATGCCAGGCGTGCTCCGCATCATTCTCCCGCCGGCTTCCCCCTAAAATATGGGTCTGGCGATAGATCTCCTTCTCCCGGTCGATCTCCAGCAGAAAATCCAGCTGTTTTTTCAAACGTTCTTCCATAGTTCCCTCTTGTTTCCCTCTTAGTTGATACCTGCCAGATACAGGCCGATCCAGGCTACCGCCAAAAGACCGTTGGCCACCGTACCCAGGATACCGAAGCTATGGCTGGTCTCCTTGTCACACAGGCTTTTCAGCCCCATAATAAATCCCACCAGCGCCAGCAGCGTCGCTGTAAGTCCCACCACTCCGGTCAGTGCTTCACTGATGCCGAAGTAGACGGAACCAAAGGAAGCCATAAAAAGGAGGAAGGAAAACGCCCAGTAAACCAGGGACGCCTTTCCCTCCTGAGACTCCTTTTTTAAAGCAAAATCGTATTTATATTTTTTTCTTCGCATGTAGTTTTCTCCTTAAGAGTCTGCAGACTCTGTTCAGCAAATAGCCCAGCACGGCACCGCAGGTGTTCAACAGGATATCATCCACATCAAAAGCCCCCACCCGGGTAAGCATCTGCAGCGTTTCCACCGTGCAGGTCAGCAGGAAGCCGAACAGGATGACCAGGGAACCGTGTCTGCGGAACACCCCATACATATTGGGCAAAAAAAAGCCAAAGGGCATGAAGCAGACGACATTGCCCACCAGATTGGTAAGCACCGCTGCCATGCCCAGTTTTTGCCTGTATGTCCAGAATCTGCTGATCTCCCGAAACAGCTCCAGATTGTAATGGTACTCTGAAAGCCCTGCCGTTCGTCCATAATACTCAGAAAAAAACAATAGGTACATCAGTACCGCCAGATAGATCCAGAACAGGATCTTGCTGGCCACCTCAATGCGTCGTTTTGTTCTGTCTAGCACATTCTTTTCCCCTTAAGCTCAGATTTTATTTCTGCGGCTCAAAAGCTTTCCGCCATTGGCAATCAGAATAATGCCTGTGGTCAGGCCTGTAATCAGTGTAATAATGCCTAAGGTGATCTCCAGGGCACCTGCTCCGGAAAGTGTGCTGTATACTCTGTCTTTCATACGCCTGCTCCTTTACGCTTTAGCTCCATACTGTTCATAGTATGCGTCAATTGCTGCTTTCAATGTGTCATCGATCAAAATTTTACCCTGGCATTCCCGATTGTAGAGTCTCTCCACTACCTCTGCCATGGTAACGATAGCGTTGGTCTCGAAGCCATACAGCTCCTTCACCTCATCCAAAGCGCATTTCACGCCGCCCTTTCCTACTTCCATACGATCCAGGGATACCATCAGACCAACGATCTCTACATTGGCTGCTCCTCTTACCTTGGGCACAGTCTCCTCCATGGACTTACCGGAGGTAGTTACATCCTCGATCATCACTACCCGATCTCCGTCCATGAGCTTGCTGCCCAGGAAGCTTCCCTTGTCGGCACCGTGATCCTTCTCCTCCTTACGATCGGAGCAATAGCGGATCTCCTTTCCGTACAGCTCGCTGAAAGCGATGGCGGTAACAACGCTTAAGGGAATACCCTTGTAGGCCGGTCCGAAAAGTACATCAAAATCATCTCCGTACTTGTCGTGAATAGCCTTTGCGTAAAACTCACCCAGCTTTTTCAGCTGAGAACCGGTTACATACCCTCCTGCATTCATAAAGAAGGGGGATTTACGGCCGCTTTTCAGGGT
>CAZUBP010000152.1:0-4289 GCA_964618605.1 uncultured Lachnospiraceae bacterium
AAATTACGTGACCCTGACCAATATGAGCGATCACGATATTGACCGCATTATTTATTATCATCTGGCCCCCATCAATATATCTTTCCATACCACCAATCCCAAGCTTCGTTGTGAGATGCTTCACAACCGCTTCGCCGGAGAGGTATTTCCCAAGATCCGTCGTCTGGCGGAGGCCGGCATAGAGATGAACGGACAGATCGTTTTGTGCAAGAACATAAACGATGGCCAGGAGCTGGAACGGACTCTGGGAGATTTTGAAGCCTATATGCCGGCGCTGGAAAGCGTGTCCATTGTGCCTGTGGGGCTGACAAAATACAGAGAAGGGCTGCCGAAGCTGGAAAGCTTTACCCCTGAGGATGCCGGAAAGGTCATTGACCAGGTGGAAAGATGGCAGCAGTATTATTTGGAAAAGACAGGGGCTCACCGAGTTCACTGCAGCGATGAATGGTATCTTCTGGCAGGTCGAAAGCTTCCTAAGGCAGAACGGTATGATGGCTATCCCCAGCTGGAGAACGGGGTAGGTATGCTGCGTCTCCTGGAGGAAGAGGTGGAAGAAGCCCTGGAGCAGGAGCATCAGGATGTGGAACCGGGATCTGTGACCATCGCCACAGGATATCTGGCCGCTGATTTTATAAAAAGCCTTGCAGAAAAAATTCGGAAAGTGTACCATCATATTGATATTGCGGTGGTACCTGTACGAAACGACTTTTTCGGAGAAAAGATTACCGTGTCCGGCCTGCTTACCGGGCAGGATCTGAAAAAGCAGCTGCAGGGACGCAAGCTGGGAGAACGACTGATTCTCCCCTGCAACATGTTAAGAGCCGGGGAAAATGTATTCCTGGATGATTATACTGTAGAGGAACTGGAAAAGGATCTGGGCATACCGGTAGCCGTGGCAGACAGCAGCGGTGAGGATCTGGTAAAAACGATCCTGTACAAGAAAGAAGTGGAAACACATAAAAGGAGACAACTGTATGAGCAAACCGATAGTAGCCATTGTGGGACGCCCTAATGTTGGTAAATCCACCCTGTTTAATGCTCTGGCCGGTGAGAATATTTCCATCGTCAAGGACACACCGGGAGTAACCAGAGACCGTATTTATGCGGATGTGACCTGGCTGAATTATGCCTTTACTATGGTAGATACCGGAGGTATCGAGCCGGAGAGCAAAGACATTATTATTTCTCAGATGAGAGAACAGGCCCAGATCGCCATTGATACCGCCGATGTGATCGTTTTTATGGTAGACGTTCGTCAGGGTCTGGTGGATGCGGATGCCAAGGTGGCAGATATGCTGCGCCGCAGCGCAAAGCCGGTTATTCTGGCTGTAAATAAAGTAGACAATTTCGATAAATTCCTTATGGATACCTATGAGTTTTACAATCTGGGTATGGGAGAGCCTGTGCCCATTTCTTCCTCAGGCCGCCTGGGTATCGGCGATCTGCTGGACGCCGTAGTGCAGCATTTCCCCGCCAGAGAGGATACAGAGGAAGAGGATGATACCCCTCGTATCGCCATTGTGGGTAAACCGAACGTAGGTAAATCTTCCATAGTTAATAAGCTTACCGGTAAGAGCCGTGCCATTGTATCCGATATCGCAGGCACCACCCGAGATGCCATCGACACCCGGGTAAAGGTAAACGGCAAGGAATATATTCTGGTAGATACCGCCGGTCTGAGAAGAAAAAGCCGGATCAAGGAAGATCTGGAACGTTACAGTATCGTGCGCACAGTCAGTGCTGTGGAAAAGTCCGACATCGTAGTGCTGGTAATTGATGCTCTGGAGGGGGTTACCGAACAGGATGCCAAGATCGCCGGTATTGCCCATGAAAGAGGCAAGGGTATCATTATTGCCGTGAATAAATGGGATGCGGTGGAGAAGAACAACAAAACCGTTAATGAATTCACGGCAAAGGTTCGTTCCATTCTTTCCTTTATGTCCTACGCAGAGATCCTTTTTGTATCTGCCGAGACAGGACAGCGTCTGCCGAAGCTTTTCGATACCATTGATATGGTACTGGAAAATCAGAGTATGCGTATTCAGACCGGTGTGCTGAATGAGATCCTTACGGAGGCTGTAGCTATGCAGCAGCCGCCTTCAGATAAGGGCCATCGTCTGAAGATTTTCTATATGACTCAGGTGTCCATAAAGCCGCCCACCTTTGTTATTTTCGTTAACGACAAGGAGCTGATGCATTTTTCCTACACCCGTTATCTGGAAAATCAGATCCGGGAAGCCTTTGGCTTCAGGGGCACATCCCTGAAATTTATTGTAAGAGAACGTAAGGATAAGGAGTAAGGATATGCTGGTTCGTGTATTGTGTCTGATCATCGGTTATGCCTTTGGCCTGATTCAGACCTCCTATATTATTGGCAGACTCCACGGTATAGATATCCGGGAGCATGGAAGCGGCAACGCAGGCACTACAAATGCCATGCGGACCCTGGGTCGAAAGGCCGGGGCTATGACGCTGGTGGGAGATATGTTGAAATGTCTGGTGGCTGCTCAGGTAGTGCGCCTGCTTTTTGGCGGCGCTTATCCGGATATACGCCCTCTGCTTTGTGCCTATGCAGCAGCGGGAGCTATACTGGGGCATAATTTTCCCTTCTATATGAAGTTTAAAGGGGGAAAGGGTATTGCCTGTACCGTCGGTCTGGTATTCAGTCTCAGCTGGCAGGTAGGACTGGTGGTGATGGTAGAATTTCTGCTGATCTTTTTCATCACCCACTATGTTTCCTTGGGTTCTACACTGGGATATCTGCTGTTTCTGATTCAGACAATTATTTTTGGACAGATGGGAGGCTTTGGCATGAGCCAGCCCCATTTACTGGAGCTTTACCTTGTTCTTTTCCTGCTTACGGTTATGGCGCTGTATCGCCATCGGGAGAATATCAAACGGCTGCTGGCCGGTACGGAGAGCAAGATCTATTTGTCAAAAAAACAGCATAAAACCCTGTCAATACAGGGAAAAACAAAACCGGGGAGGATCTGTTTGGGGATAAAAAACAGGACGTCCCGGTTTTGCTGCTTTTTTTCAATATAAAAAAATGTCGATGCTTTTTGGGCAAACTGAACTGATTTTTGTACAAATATTGTAGCAGATTCGATTGATTCAAGAAACAAGGTTTGTTATAATGAGATATATTGATAAAATTATGTCAAGTGTGTAAAAAGGAGATACAAAATATGCACATGGTTCAAGATGAAAACGGACAGATGGTGCATCACGGTCACGATGCCTGCCAGGAGGGACATCACTGCGGCAGCTGCCAGAATGCAGAAAACTGCGGTGAACATGATCCTAAAAAGGAAGCAATGGCTATGCTGCAGTACATGCAGCAGCACAACCAGCAGCATGCGGCTGAGCTTGACCGTATAGCGGTAAATCTGGACAAACTGGGCATGACAGATGTGGCAGAGCAGCTGCGTTCTGCTGTGTCGGAATATCAAAAAGGTAATCTGCGCCTCAGTCTGGCGGTAACACTGGCTGGAGAGCATATGAAGGAGGTATAGCCAATGTGTCTGGCAACAGCGTACAAGGAAAGTGACAATACTGTATTGTGCAGAAACATCAGCCGCATTGATATCCAGGAGGACAAGCTGATCATCCGGGATATTATGGGAGAAGAAATGGTGATCACCGGTAAGCTCCTTATGGTTGACCTGGCCAACAGTGTTGTTAAGATTCAGTGCGATTAGTCTTTACCCTATATACCACTCATGGCAAATGAGTAAAGAGAAGTGGAGGAAATATTATGAAACTCAGCGAACAGATGAAACAGAAGATGTTATTATCCTTTGAACTGTTTCCGCCTAAGACAGATAAGGGAATGGAAAATCTGCCGGGTACCATTGAGCACCTGTGCGAATACAATCCTTCCTATATATCCTGTACTTACGGTGCGGGCGGTACAAATGTAGGACGGAATATGGATGTATGCAAACTGATCAAGGATGCCGGTACTGTACCGGTAACACACTTTACCTGCATCGGCAACACCCGTGATGGTATCCGTGAACAGCTGCAGAATTACCTGGACAACGGTATCGACCATATGCTGGCCCTGAGAGGCGATCTTCCCTTTGGTTGGGAAGGTACAGGCGGAGATTTCGCCTACGCTACCGATCTGGTTGCTTTTGTCCGCAAAGAATTTGGTGATAAGATTGAGATCGCCGTTGCCGGTTCTCCGGAAGGCCACATCAGCTGCCGTTCCCTGGAAGCTGACATTGCCGTTCTGAAACAGAAACAGGACAATGGTGCTGACTATATTATGACGCAGCTCTGCT
>CAZUBP010000153.1:0-2722 GCA_964618605.1 uncultured Lachnospiraceae bacterium
TGTCATCCAGGATCAGGATCTCCGGCTTACGCACCAGTGCTCTGGCAATAGTCAGACGCTGTCTCTGTCCACCGGAAAAATTTCGGCCCCCCTGTTCCACCGGTTCCTCCAGTCCCAGGGGCTTTCCCTTCACCACCTGGTCAGCCTGGGCCGTTTTCAGAGCCGCCCAAAGCTCTTCCTCCGTAGCATTTTCATTACCCCAGAGAAGATTTTCCCGGATAGTTCCTGTAAACAGCACCGCCTTCTGCATAACGATGCCGATCTTGCTTCGCAGCTCTTCCAGTCGGTAATCTCTTACTTCCACGCCGTTGATCTTCAGAGATCCGGCACTGATATCATAAAATCTCGGCAGTAAATGCACCAGGGAAGTTTTTCCCGAGCCGGTACCGCCGATAATACCAATGGTCTGTCCTTTCTTTACCCGAAGAGAAATATCCTCCACCGAGGGCTCCTGGGAACCGCTGTAGCACATGGATACATGGTCAAAGACAATGTAATCCTCCTCCTTTGCCGCTGCGGCAAAATCTGTATGTCCTTCCTTCATGGAGGATTCCACCTCCAGCACCTGCTCAATACGATTGCCGCAGGCCACGGCCTTGGTCACCGTAATGATCAGATTGGCAAGCTTCACCAGCTCCACCAGGATCTGGGACATATAGTTTACCAGCGCAATAACAGAACCCTGGGAGATCACACCGGTATTCACCTGCCAGCCTCCCACATACAACAGCACCACAATGGCCATATTGATAATGATCAGGGTCAGGGGATTCATCAATGCAGAGAATTTACCAACAAATCGCTGCAGGCTGTTCAAAGTGCCATTCATGGCGATAAATTCCTCTGTTTCCTGTTCCTCCCGGTGGAAAGCACGGATAACACGAACACCGGTCAGGTTTTCTCTGGTCTTTCCCAGTACCTGATCCAAAGCCGCCTGTACCTTTTTGTACATGGGCATACTTAACAGCATCACTCCAAAAACCACGATAGAAAGGAGGGGAATGGTCACCACAAATACCAGCGCAGCCCGCACGTTAACTGTAAAGGCCATCACCATGGCGCCAAACACAATAAAGGGGGAGCGTAAAAACAGGCGCAGCACCAGATTGACGCCATTTTGCACCTGGTTGATATCGTTGGTCATTCTCGTAATCAGGGTAGAGGTACCCATGGTATCCAGCTCCGAAAAAGAGAGACTCTCAATATGTTCAAACAACACATGGCGCAATTTCGTAGAAAAGCCTACCGCCGCCTTTGCGGAAAAATACTGGGCCGTAACGGAGCACAAAAGGCCGATGAGGCCCAATGCCACCATGATAGCCGCATGGCTCAAAATATAGCCCTTGTTCTGCTGACCGATACCGATATCCACGATAGCCGCCACCACCAGAGGCACAAACAGCTCAAAGCAGGCCTCCAGCATTTTAAACAGGGGGGCCAGCACACATTCCTTCTTATAACCCTTCAAATACTGTAATAGTTTTCTCATAATCTTCCACTTCTGTCTTTTATTTTTGTTTCCGTAACGCTGTATAATGGTCGGTTTTCTCATATTCTGTGGTAAAGCCGTCGTCATCATACAGAGTATATGCTGCCGGGGCAAAGCCGATAAGCTCCAATGCTTTCGTATCTATGGTCTCCACCCTCTGGGCCGCCTTTGCCACAGGAATACAGCAATGCTCCCGGATAAAGAGGGGCACCTCATTCACAGCCACCTTTACATAGTGCAGTCCCGGTTTTAATGTCTCCGTATATAAGGAACCATCCGGCATAAATTTCACGAAAAGCATGGTCTCCGGGAGATACACCGTACGTCCCTCTGCATTCTGGGTATATACCGGAGCGATCATGCACTCCTCCCCCAGCATCAGCTGATCTTCCACCGTTCCTGCCATCTCATCCTCCGGGTAAACAAAGGCCAAAGGCTTGAACATCATATCATCCTCCAGGGCAGCCTTCATGTAGGTGGAATACAGGTAAGGCAGCAACCGATACCGCACTCCGATGACGTGGGCAAAATCCGATGGCTGTTCAAACTGATAGAATTCCTGCTCTCTGGTTCCCATGGCGGAATGATTCCGCATCAGGGGCGTAAAGGCTCCCAGGGCCAGCCACCGAAGCACCAGATCTCTGGTGGTATCGCAGCCAAATCCACCCAGGTCAGCCCCCACATAAAGGAAACCGCACATATTCAGGGAGGGCAACATTTTCAGATTCAGCAGCAGATGGGACCACCAGGATTTGTTATCCCCGGTCCAGATACCGCCATAGCGGTGCATGCCGATATAGGAGGAACGGGAAAACAGCAAAAAGCGCTTTCCCGGAGCGATCCTTTCAAAGGCTTCCCCCGCCGCTCTTGTCATATTGTAGCCGAAAAGGTTGTGTACCTCATCGTGACGGATCAACTGCCCCTTCACCCTGTGATAGAAGCGCTGATAATCCTCGTGATTGTTGGCTAAAGCAGCCAGCTTCCCCTGCAGCTGGAAAACAGGCATATCTGTCTCATCCACCAATTGCCTCATCAGCTGTCGAATCTCTTCTATACTCTCCGCCGAATAAAAGATGGCGGGTTCGTTCATATCGTTCCAGAAGCCTTCAATTCCCTGGTCGATAAGCACCCGATACTGTTCTCCAAACCAGGCTCTTGCCTCGGGATTTAACACATCGGGAAAATGGGTGTAGCCCGGCCATACCGCCGCCTTAAAGAGCTCGCCGTCCTTTT
>CAZUBP010000153.1:2822-4283 GCA_964618605.1 uncultured Lachnospiraceae bacterium
CTGCCGATGCTATGGCGAAACTGCCGCACAATATCCAGAGCCGATTCACCCTGAATCACATAAACCTTCAAATCCGCCCTGTCGCAGGTCACCTGCAGCAGATCCTGCCGGGTGTAGCCGATATCAAACCGCATAAAGGAGGGATAATCAAAAAACAGGCCCACCAGATGGCTGCCGGTAAGCAACAGGAAATTATGAGCAGCATACATGGAACGAGCGTCCTCATGATGATGGGGATTATCGCTGCAGTCACTCTCATAAATAAATCCCCGCTTATTGATTCCTCTGTTGGCGCCCCCAAGGCCGTAAATCCTGTCCTTGTCCGCCATTTTATAGGTAAAGGAAAATCCGTTTTCCGTTACAAAGCTGCCAAAATCCGGCAGTTTTTCTCCCTCGTCAACCGGCTGCACCACAGCATCCGTATCAAAGGGGTGACCGAAAGTAAATCTGGTAATCACGACAGCTTCCTCCTTATGCTTCTTTTTCGCCGCAGAGATACAACAGTGCCTCCACAGCCGCTTCCTTATGGTTGGAGGTGATCAATATACCGGCATATACCGGCTCATACTCCACCAGACCATAGTTTTCCCAGGGGCTCTGATCCAGATACACCACATTTCCCTCCATGTGATCTTTTAACTGTGCATAGGCCTCCGGAAATTCTTCCTCTATATTAATAAAGATCTCCTGTTCCTGAAAACGGTTGTAGGTAGACTCATCGGTGATCACCAGATCCATTTCCCCGGTACTGAGCCAGACGCTCATTAACACAGAAGAATTATAATCCTGAGAAGAGATCATGTTGCTGGTGACCGACACCTGTTCGTGCTTTCCCCCGCTTCCGCAGAGCGCCAAAAGATCCTGAGACAGCTGTTCCTGACTATCATCTGTATCCAGTGCCGTCTCCGAAATATTCACATACAGGATCTGCTCTTCCAGAGAATTCCTGTATATCTGTATCGCCGTTGCCGCAACAGCCAACACGATCACCGGGATAATAAACAAAAACTTATAATAGGCCCACAAATGCCCCAAACGTTTCTGCCAGGGAAGTCCTTTCAGATTTTCCCATTCCTTACGGCGTTTTTCCTTTGGCGTCAGGTCTGATTCATATATGCGAGGAGTTTCTTCCACCTGTTCCTGCTTTTCTTCTTTGTACTCTATCCGCATAGTATCCTCCATTTTCATCGTATTACGACTCTGAGGGGTCGTCTTTTGCTCTAAACAGTATAACAACATAGAAAAAACATGGCAATAACAGAATCTCTTTGGCAATAAAAAAAGTACTCATACGAGTACTTTTCAAATACAGGGGTAGAGAGATTCGAACTCCCATCAACGGTTTTGGAGACCGTTGCTCTACCATTGAACTATACCCCTATGCAATTTTTCCTGTGTATCTTGAAAACCGTATATACTTTAAACATCCTTGTTTTTACTGCTTTAAAGGCTATGACCTTT
>CAZUBP010000154.1:0-2092 GCA_964618605.1 uncultured Lachnospiraceae bacterium
TCTGCATTGTAAATATTGTTGCAGAAGCCCAGCACATTTTCATGGAACTCATTCACATACTGGAAAGCACATTCCACCGTCACGCCGTCGGCATCACCCTTGAAATATACCGGTTCCTGGATCGTCTCTTTATTTTTGTTCAGCTCCTTTACAAAGCCGATGATACCGTCGGGCTCGTGAAATTCCACAGTGTCCACCGGATCCTTTCGCTCATCCACAAAGCTGATGGTCAGATTGGGATTCAGATAGGCCGTTTCATGCATACGGCTTTTTACTTCCGTTGCGGAAAAATCCGTCCGGTCAAAAATCTCCTCGTCCGGAAGGAAGCTAACGGTGGTACCGGTCTCCTTGGTTCTTCCCAGCTTAGGCAAAAGTCCATTCTCCAGAGGGATAACAGCCTCTCCCTTTTCATAACGGTCGTGGTGAATATAGCCGTCTGTGGCGATCTGCACATCCATCCAGGTGGAAAGAGCATTAACTACAGAGGAACCTACGCCATGGAGACCGCCGCTGGTCTTGTACACGGAATCATCGAATTTACCACCGGCATGGAGGGTGGTAAACACCAGTCTGGCTGCCGGAACACCCTTTTCATGCATACCTACAGGAATGCCTCGTCCGTTATCCTTTACGGTACAGGAGCCGTCCCTGTGGAGTGTAATGGAAATGTGATCGCAGAATCCCGCCAGATGCTCATCCACCGCGTTATCTACGATCTCATAAATCAGATGATTCAAACCCTTTCGGGAGGTACTGCCGATATACATACCCGGCCGTTTACGCACAGCCTCCAGTCCTTCCAGAACGGAGATGCTGCTGGCATCGTATTTGACACTTTTTGCCATATAATCTGTCCTTTCTCACAAAAAATCTGCGAATCCTCCTTTTACAGAAGATTCGCAGTTTTTTATTTACCCTTTTACTTTGAAATCTTCAAAGACTTTACGGCACTGTAACTGCCATACAGTTTACCCTGTTTATCTGTCTTGTATGCCCGTACCCGAACATAATATTTCTTTCCCTTTGTCAGTCCCTTTACTGTGGTACTGGTGGAGGTAATATTCACCGTTTTCACCCCGGAGCTGAATTTTGAGGAAGTGCTGTACTGTACCTCATAGCCTGCGGCACCGGACACCTTTTTCAGTTTCACCGTCAGGCACTTGGAGGAACTGTTCTTCACACTGCTGATGGTAGGTTTGCCCGGCTTGGCAGCTCGTACCGTTACCTTACAGGTGGCTGTCACACCGCTGCCATCCTTTGCTGTGGCGGTAATCACCGCTGTACCCTCGGCAACAGCCGTTACCTTACCGGCAGATGTCACCGTAGCTATCTTTGTATTGGAGCTGGACCAGGTCACACCCTTGGTGGTGGGATTGCTGGGAGAATAGCTCTTCACGGAAAGTGTCGTTGTACTGCCCTTTCCGTACAGGCTGGTACTTGTAGTGCTCAGGTTGATCTTGGTTACAGAATATCCGGCCTG
The DNA here is from genome assembly GCA_964618605.1 of uncultured Lachnospiraceae bacterium. Lineage (GTDB taxonomy): Bacteria > Bacillota > Clostridia > Lachnospirales > Lachnospiraceae > UBA11957. The sequence continues at coordinate 1,481 of CAZUBP010000154.1, forward strand.
ACTGGTCACCGATGTGGCGTAAGCCTTGCCCTTATATATACAGAACCAACCGGTCTTACCGCTGTAGGTCACTTTGCCCCACTTCTCCTTGCCGGAGGTTTTCACCGTATCCACAGCCACGACCACTCCTTTGCTGATGGCCACTCCAAGGGAAGCAGCGGAAGTGCTGGCTGTTTTTCGCATCTTAACAGAGGTAGCGGTGATCTTGTAGAGGGCATTGGCTACGGTTACCTTACAGGTAGCCTTCACTCCGCTGCCATCCGTAGCAGTGGCGGTAATGGTAGCCGTACCCTGGGATACGCCCTTAACGTTGCCGCTGCTGTCCACTGTGGCCACAGCTGTGTTGGAGCTGGACCAGTTCACACTCTTGGTGGTAGCGTTAGAGGGTTTGACCGCACTTACCTTAATCGTTTTTGTGGCCCCTTTGGCCAGCATCAGACTGGTGGTATCCAGAGTAAGCCCCGTCACCTTAGTTTCAGTCTCGGTGCCGTCCGCCGTCTGTGGCTTTATTATAGCACCGCTGGTATCCGTAACCTTTCTGGCATACTGGGTAGTGCCTTTTTGCAGCATAACCCAACCGCTGACGCCATTATACTCTGTTTTACCCCACAG
>CAZUBP010000154.1:2192-4256 GCA_964618605.1 uncultured Lachnospiraceae bacterium
CATGATACCAGCTGCCATTCATGGGCATCCCACCTGCCAGAAGGCACTGGGAGACAAAGTCGGCGCAGTCCCCGCCGATACTATTATAATTCGGAAAATAATCGTTAAAGGTGTTCCAGTATTTGTCGGCGTAAGCCACCGCGTTCTGCGGATTGTAGGTATAGGTTGCTACCGCAGCCTGTACCGTTTCTGTGGTCAACATCGTCTCCGGAACGATGCCCCCCAGCACTAATGCCAGCGCTAAGCAGAGCGCTGTAAATTGTCTTTTCAGTTTTTTCCCCATGGTTTTCCCCTTTTCTTTAATTGCATACACAGTTACCATACCCTATTTCATTTTTAAAATCAACAAAATTTTCCAAAAAACAGGGGGAATTATCTCTTTTTTACAAACAAAAAAACCGGCCTGCGTGGAGGCAAGCCGGTAAAAATGCTCTGTGTTTATGCCATCTGAAACAGCTCTGCAATAATATCTGCACATTTTTCAAGACCATAGGTGCTGCTGTTCAGCGTCAGGTGATAATTGGGAGCGCTGGCCCATTCCAGCTCTGTATAGTAACGATAATGGCTGGATCTCTCCCGATCCTTTTTGTGCATGATCGTTTCCACATCCTTTTCATCGTAGCCGTACCGTTCCACTGCCATTTTCTTACGGAAATCCATATCGGCGTGGATAAACACGTTAAACACATCCGTCCGTTCATCCAGGAAATAATCGGCGCAGCTGCCTACGATAATACAGGATTCCTTCTCTGCCAGCTCCTTGATCACTCTTCCCTGAGCCACGAACAGCTGATCCTGCAGGGACATCCGTTCCTTGGAGAAGGTATTGTAGGCAAAGGTAAGACTGGTGGCAATGTTAAACAAAAGACTGTTGGTCACCTTTTCCCCGTTTTCCTCGATAAATTCCGTAGCAAATCCGCTTTCCTTGGCAATCATCTCAATCAACTGCTGGTCATAGCATTTCATTCCCAGCTTATCCTCCAGCAAATGTCCGATCGCCCTTCCACCGCTGCCATGCTGGCGGCTGATGGTAATAACACGTTTTTTCATGATGCCATCCCCCTAATTGCATGAATATATATACATATAAGATAGCACACTTAACGAAAATCTTCAATGTGATGTTTTCGTTGATCCTTGTTCTTATCCCAGCAGCTGCTGGTAAATTTCTTTGTCCAGCTCCTTAAAGACATTGAAGATCACCTGTATATGACTGCCGGTCTCCCGCTTGTAGTCTCTGACGGTTTTTACAGCGATTTCCGCTGCCCTCTCGTTTGGGAACATAAATACTCCGGTGGAAATACAGCAAAAGGCAATAGAGGTGATCCCCTTTCCCTCTGCCGCCTCCAGACAGGAGCGATAACAGGAAGCCAGAAGCCGCTCATGCTCTTTCGTTAGCCTGCCCCGAACGATAGGCCCCACGGTATGGATCACATAATCACTGGGAAGATTAAAAGCGGGGGTGACCTTTGCCAGACCGGTGGGTTCGCTGTAGCTGCCTCCATTTTCTCTGGCCAGCTCATCCATCATCTCCTGGCAGTAATTGCGCAGCTGCATCCCTGCATAGGTATGGATGCAATTATCGATACAGGCGTGACAGGGACTGTAGCAGCCGGTCATGCCGCTGTTGGCCGCATTTACGATAGCCCCCACCTTCAGACGGGTGATATCTCCCTGCCACAGATACAGCTCCGGCTCTCTCTCCTCCAGCTCTGCCAGCTCTACATAGCCTCGTTTGGCATTTTCCTCCTGAAGATACTCGTCCTGCACCCGTTCAACCTCTACCGGAACAGGAGCCGCCCACCGCACATTCATCAGAGACCGCAGGAGACGCTTCTGCCCGTTGCTGTCATCCGGGATCTCCAGGCTGCGGTAATCTTCCTTTTCATCCTTTAAGGCATTGATCAAATATCTTCTCTTTTCTGACTGGTTCATGAGCTCTCCCTCCCCAACTTTTCGTATATAGCAAAAAAGGAATTCCTTTCGGAATTCCTTTAGCAGCAACTAGGGGAATCGAACCCCTGTTTTCGCCGTGAGAGGGCGACGTCTTAACCCCTTGACCAA
>CAZUBP010000155.1:0-4255 GCA_964618605.1 uncultured Lachnospiraceae bacterium
GCATAAGTCTATTTATTATGCCAGTGCTTTTTTTATAAATCCCGTTTTTTTATTAAAAAATCATCATTTTTTTATACAAAAATCCACTTTTTCCTCGTTTTTTCCAAAAAAAGAGAAAGTCCGTGCTGTCAGGCACAAACTCTCTCTTTTTGCCGCAACCGGTCTCTACTGTAAGTCAGAGAGATGACCGTAGCGAATGCTCTTTTTAACTTCCTCTGCCTTGGCTTCTCCGCAAAGCTCCCCGGTAAGACGCAGGGCGAAGGGAATGGCTGTTCCCATACCCATGCTGGTGGTGATATGTCCGTCCGTTACCACCTTTTCAAAGGTAACCTCTGCACCCTCCAGCCGGTCCTCAAAGCCGGGATAGCAAATCGCCTTTCTTCCTTTTAACAGTCCCAATTCTCCCAGCACACTGGGTGCGGCACAGATGGCTGCCAGCCGAACCTGTCCGGCATCCTTTTCCTGCAGCAGCCGGCACAGGCCTTCATGCTGTCGAAGATACTTTGTCCCCGGCATGCCTCCCGGAAGAACAAAAAGATCGCCATCGGAAAAATCACAGGACTCAAACAGCGTATCCGCCATCACCTCTATGCCGTGAGAGCCGCCGATCCGCAACCGCCGCATAATGGATACGGTACGTACATCCACACCGGCTCGCCGCAGCACATCCACCACAGTCAATCCTTCAATTTCCTCAAATCCATCTGCCAGAAATATATAGGCTACGCTCATGTCTAACCTCCTTATTCTATCGAGAATTTTCATACCTTCACTATACACGTTTCCGCCTTTTTCATCAACTGCCATTCCCCATGGTTTTCGGAAAAGGGCTTGTTTTTTTCTCTTTTCTTCGGCATACTGAAAGAAAATCCCTGAAAAAGAAGGTGCTATCCCCAATGGAAATCGAACGTAAATTTCTGATTCCGGTGCTGCCGGAAGATCTTGAAACCTATCCCTCCCACAAAATCCAGCAGGCCTATCTGTGCACAGAGCCGGTGGTGCGTATCCGCCGACAGGATGACCAGTATATTCTCACCTACAAGTCTGCAGGCATGATGGCCCGGGAGGAATACAATCTGCCCTTGACGGCCCAGGCCTATGCCCATTTACAGGAGAAGGCCGACGGCATCGTCCTCTCCAAAACCCGCTACAAGATCCCACTGCCCCAGGGGCTTACCATAGAGCTGGATATTTTCGATGCTCCCTATGAGGGATTGTGGCTGGCAGAGGTGGAATTTCCCAGTGTGGAGGCTGCCGAAGCCTTTACTCCCCCCGCCTGGTTCGGAGAAGATGTGACCTATTCCGGAAAATACCATAACAGTTATCTCAGCCGCCCACACTGATGCGGGAACGTTAAAAGGCCGAAGGATATTCTCCTTCGGCCCTTTTTGTACACAAGTTTATTTTTTGTACAGGATTCTCATGGAGTTCATGAGACACAGCATGGATACACCGGTATCTGCAAAAACAGCGACCCACATATTGGCATAGCCAAAGAGACCCATGAGCAGCACGATAGCCTTCACCGCCAGAGCGAAATATACATTCTGCCAGGAAATGCGGCCTGTGGTTCTGGCGATACCGATAGCCTCCGGTATAGCCTTCATCTCTGAAGTCATAAAGACAACATCTGCTGCCTCGATGGCTGCATCAGCACCGCTGCCCATGGCTGCACCCACATCGGCACCGGCCAGTACCGGCGCATCGTTGATACCGTCACCTACGAACATTACGCTGCCATGTTTCTTCCGAATATTCTGTAGCTCGTTGAATTTATCCTCCGGCAGAAGCTTAGCGTGTACCTCATCAATACCTGCCTCCGCTGCTACAGCCTTTGCGCTGTCCTCAGCATCACCGGTAAGCATAGCGGTTACGATACCCAGCTTCTTAGTTCTGTCAATGGCATCCTTAGCATCTTCCTTCAATGTATCGGCAATCACAATATGACCGGCATATTTGCCATTTAAGGCAACCAGTACCTCTGTACCGAACTGATCCTTTTTATAAGCGGACAGATCAATATGGTTTGCCTCCATCAGCTTGCGGTTTCCGCAAAGGACAGTGCCCCGGTTGATCTTTGCCTGAATGCCGTGGCCGGCAATCTCTTCCACAGTGGCCGGACGCTCGATATCCATGCCCTTGGCCTTTGCCGCTTCCACAATACTGTTTCCAATAGGATGGGTAGAGGAAAGCTCAGCGCTGGCTGTGATGGAAAGGAGTTCATCCTCTGTCAGCTCATCTCCGGCAACAACCGCCTTCTGCACTACAAAGTTACCTTTGGTAATGGTTCCTGTCTTATCCATAACAACGGCTTTAACCGTTTTCAGTGTTTCAATAGCTACGCCGCCCTTAAACAGAATATTCTTCTTGGAGGCAGCGCCGATGCCGGCGAAAAATGCCAGCGGTACAGACAATACCAGAGCGCAGGGGCAACTGATAACCAGGAAGGTCAACGCTGTCAGTACGGAAGCGGTTCCCTCTGTACCATGGAGAATACCTGTGGTTCCTGTATAAGCCGGATCTACAAAGAAATGCCATCCCGGCAGGATCACCGGCAGTACAATAGCTACAAATAAAGCAAAGAATACCACAAAGGGGGTATATACCCGGGCAAAACGGGTAATAAATTTGTCCATGTTAGGTTTGCTGGCTGTAGCATTTTCCACAGAATCCAGAATACGGGTAACCATGGACTCCTCCAGTACCTTTTCCACACGGATCTTGATCTGGCCGGAGGTGTTGACACAACCGGAATTTACAGCATCTCCCGGACGCACTCTCACCGGTACAGGTTCACCGGTAATAGCGGAGGTATCCAGACGGGTTTCTCCCTCTATAACCACACCATCCAGCGGCACTCTGTCGCCAGGGCGTACCAGGAGGATATCCCCCACAATAGCCTCTTCTGCGTCAATAACACGGACTTCTTCTCCCACTACAAGGTTTACAACCTCCGGTCGAAGGTCCACTGCCTCCATAATCTGGGAACGGCTCTTCTCTGTAGCCATTTCCTCGAAATAATCACCGATACGGTAAAACAGCATAACGCCTACCGCTTCCGGGAATTCGCGGATAGCGAAGGCTCCCAGGGTTGCTACGGCCATCAGGAAGTTTTCATCAAACACCTGGCCCTTTCTGATATTTCCCAGGGCTGTTTTCAGAACTTTACCACCCAGGATCAAATAAGCCACGATGAACAAGGGCAGCAGACGCAGATCTGTTTCTTCCACGCCGCCGATATGAATAATGCACATACCGATAAGGAACAGCACAGCGCCTACACCGATAACAGCAATATTTCTGTATTTCTCCGGGATCTGCCCTTTCTTGGCTTCTTCCTGCGCTTCTTTTCTGGCCTCTTTCTTGGCCTCTTCCTTAGGAATAATGGTAATGCCATCTTCCATGGCATCTATCGTCTTTTTAATACTGGGAATCAGGTCATCCGGGTATCTGGCAGACAGCTTCATCTGCTTTGTGGCGTAGGTGATGGTGAGATCATCCACTCCCGGAAGGGTACGCAGCTTTTTCTCTATTTTCGCAGCACAGTTGGCACAATCCAGACCTTCCAGAATATACACCTTTGTCTGAGATACCGTTGTAGGTGTTTTTCTCTTTCTGGGTACGATGGTAATGCCATCCTCCACAGAATCTACAACCGCCTGCATCTTCGGCAGCAGCTCATCCTGATTGTCTGCGGAAACTCTCAGCTGTTTTGTAGCATAAGCCACTGTAGCAAAGACTACCTCCGGCATGGAACGGATCTTGGCCTCTACCTTGGCGGCACAGTTGGCACAATCCAGTCCCTCTAGTATATACACCCGTTTTTCCACATCCTCATCCGGCATCTTGCAAGTACATTTTGCCAGAGATTCGCCGCAGATATCGCAGTATTCCACATGGGGATTGCACACCTCGCAATCGCAATTCTCCGGATGTCCCTCTACAGGATGGTGTTCTGTCACAAAATGGGTATGAGAACGGGTTGCCTTATCTTCTTTTTCATGGTCATGGTCGTGATCATGGCCACAGCAGCAATCGCCATCATGATGATGGTGGTGATGGCCCTCGTGATCGTGATGATGGTGGTGTTCATGGCCCTCGTGATCGTGGTCATGATGGTGGTCGTGACCGCAGCAGCAATCATCCTCGTCGTGCTCATGCTCATGGTCGTGGCCACAGCAGCAATCGTCCTCGTCCTCATGATCGTGATGATGGTGGTGTTCATGGCCCTCGTGATCGTGGTCATGATGGTGGT
>CAZUBP010000156.1:0-4197 GCA_964618605.1 uncultured Lachnospiraceae bacterium
GGCGAGAACTGCACCTGCGGCTGCCACGACCATGATCACGAGCATCATCATCACGATCATGACCATGAGCATGATGAAAACTGCACCTGCGGCTGCCACGATCACGACCATGACCATCATCATGGCCATCACCATGCAGATGAAGTATTTACCAGCTGGGGCAAGGAAACAGCGAAGAAATACAGCCGTGAGGAGCTGGAGCATATTCTGGCAGAGCTTTCCGGAGATAACGATACCTATGGCATCGTGCTGAGAGCAAAGGGTATGCTGCCGGATGCCGAAGGCGAATGGCATTATTTTGATATGGTACCGGAGGAGACAGAGATCCGTACAGGGGCACCGGAATACACCGGCCGTATCTGTGTCATCGGTTCCAAACTGAAAGAAGAGAAGCTGACAGAACTGTTCGGCTTATAATACAGGAGTATAATATATGGTAGAAATGGATGTACGTGTGGCAATTTATCTGGTAACGGGATTTCTGGAAAGCGGAAAATCCACCTTTTTGGATTTTACCCTTCGCCAGGATTATTTCCAGATAGAGGAGCCCTCCCTTCTGGTACTCTGTGAAGAGGGAGAAGTGGAGTTTGACGCCGACGAGTTGAAGGAAAAATACAACACCTACGTGGAGATCGTGGAAAAACCGGAGGATTTTACCAAGGAGCTTTTGGAATCCTTCGATAAAAAGTACCACCCGGATCGGGTAATGCTGGAGTACAATCCCCTGTGGTCTGTGGCCAAACTGGAGCAGATGGAGCTGCCCTCCGGCTGGGGGATCATTCAGCACATTGTAACGGTGGATTCCAGCACCTTCCAGGTGTATATGAACAACATGAAGTCCCTCTTTGTGGAAATGATCCGCAATGCGGAGCTGATCATCTTTAACCGGGCGGATGTATCCCAGCCGCTGGCGAATTTCCGCCGCAGTGTAAAGATCGTAAATCCCGCTGCGCAGATCATTTTTGAAAACAGTGAGGGAGAGATCAACGATATCTTTGACGGCAATATGCCCTACGACCTGGAGGCCGATGTGGTGGATATCGCCGATGAGGATTACGGTATCTTCTATGTGGATGTAATGGAAAATCCGGAGAAATACGAGGGCAAGACCATGCATTTCAAGGGTATGACCTTAAAGAGCAGAGAGCTGTCCTCGGGATACTTTGTACCGGGACGGATGGCTATGACCTGCTGTGCCGATGATACCTCCTTTATCGGGTATATCTGCAAATCCCCCTACGCCAAGAAGATGAAGCTGGGAGAGTGGGTGGAGGTTACCGCCACCATGAAGATGGAGTATCAGAAGGCTTACCACGATGTCGGTCCGGTATTTTATGCCACCGAGGTGAAACCGGCCCAGAAACCGGCCCAGGAGCTGGTCTACTTCTCATAAAGTAAGGATAAGGAGCAAACCATGTATCTGATCGTTGGCCTGGGGAATCCGGGCATGAAATACGACGCCACGAAGCACAATATGGGCTTCAAGGTGATCGATGAGCTGGTGGAGGCACACCGGATCTCCTTTGCGGGAACGACCCTGAAGGGTATGTACGGCAAGGGCATGATCGCCGGGGAAAAGGTGCTTCTCATCAAGCCCATGACCTATATGAACAACAGCGGAGAGTGTGTCCGGGCCTTTGTGGATTACTACAAGGTAGATCCCCGGGAGGAACTGCTGATCATCTATGACGACATTACCCTGGAACCGGGAAGTATCCGGATCCGGAAAAAGGGCAGTGCCGGAGGTCACAACGGAATCAAAAGTATTATCGCCCACCTGGGCACGGAGCAGTTTAACCGCATTCGTGTAGGCGTGGGAGAGAAACCGAAAAACTGGGATCTGGCAGACTTCGTGCTGGCCCCCTTCAGGGGTGAGGAGAAGGAAGCCGCCCAGGAAGGCATAGAAAAGGCGGCCAAGGCTGTGGAGGTGATCCTCACAGAGGGCATGGATGCCGCCATGAACCAGTATAATAAAAAGACAGTGAAAGCAAAGGAAGAAAACACAGGCACGGTTTAGACCGCTGCCTGTATTTTTGCTGTTGCATGAAGGAGAGTTAAGACGCATGCATACATTTCTGTATCCCCTTTCCCAGCTGGCGGAGTACGGGGAGATTCGGGAAAAACTGAAAAAGGAGACGGGAATTCTCCAGCTGTCCGGCTGTGTGGAATCCCAGAAGGCTCAGCTGGCCTTCGGCCTGTCGGATCTGTCCCATATGAAGCTGATCGTGGCGGAAAATGACCTAAAGGCCCGGCAGCTCTATGAGGATTACAGCTTTTTTGACAGGGAGGTGCTGCTGTACCCCGCCAGAGATCTGATCTTTTATCAGGCGGATGTCCATGGCAATGTGACTACCCGGCAGCGTATGCAGGTAGTCAAGGGGCTTCTGGAGAACCGGGACGTTACGGTGATCACCAGCATTACCGCCTGCATGGAAAAGCTGATGCCCATGGAGGTCATTGCGGACAGCGTGATCGTGGTGAATTTTGAGGAGGAGACGGATCCGGAGCAGCTGAAGGAGCAGCTGGTGTGGCTGGGCTATGCCCGGGTTCCCCGGGTGGAAATGCCGGGACAGTTCAGCATACGAGGGGGCATTCTGGATGTCTTTGCAGTGACGGAGGAGACACCCTGGCGTATTGAATTTTTCGATACGGAGGTGGATTCCATCCGCAGCTTTGATGTGGAGAGCCAGCGTTCTCTGGAAAATCTGGAGGAGATCGCCATTTATCCCGCTCAGGAGATCATTCTGGACGAAGAACGGGCCAAAAAGGGAGCCAAAAAGATCCGCAAAGAGCTGGAACACCATGTGGAAATCTTCCGAAAGGCCTTTAAGACAGAGGAGGGGGCCCGGCTGAAGTCCACCGTGGAGGAACGACTGGAGGAGATGGAGCAGCTGAAAAATTTCTCCGGAATGGAGTCCTTCCTTCTCTATTTCTATCCTGAGGCGGAGACCTTCCTTTCCTATTTCAGCAGCGGCAGCATCGTGTTGCTGGATGAGCCCAACCGTATGGCAGAATGTGCCGGGGCTTCGGAGCAGGAATTTGTGGAAAGTATGTCCCATCGCCTGGAAAACGGCTATATTCTGCCGGGACAGATGGATATTCTTCTGGGGGCGAAGCAGGTGCAGCAGCAGTTTAACCGGCGAAAGGCCCTGTCCATGTCCACCATGGAGCCTATTGGGGGAGAGTGGAAATTCAGCAGTGCCTATCGGCTGAATGTACAGTCGGTGAGTCCCTATAACAGCAGCTTTGAGATGCTGGTGAAGGATCTGACCAGATATAAGAAAAATGGTTACTGTACGGTGCTTTTGTGCGCTTCCCGTACCAGAGCCATGCGTCTGGCGGAGGATCTTCGGGATGAGGGGCTGAGCAGCTTTTACTCGGAAGATATGACCCGCCGGGTACAGCCGGGAGAGCTGATGGTTTGCCCCGGCCATGCCCATCGGGGGTATGAGTATCCCCTGCTGAAATATATTGTGATTACGGACACGGATATTTTCGGCAAGGAAAAGAAGAAAAAACGGAGAAAACAGGAATATTCCGGCCAGAAGATCCAGGATTTTACCGAGCTGCACGTGGGAGACTATGTGGTGCACGAAAATCACGGCCTGGGAATCTACCGGGGTATTGAAAAGATCACCCACGACAAGGTGGTAAAAGACTATATCAAGATCGAATATGCCGGTAAATCCTGCCTTTATATTTTGGCTACCCAGCTGGATGCCCTGCAGAAATATGCCAGCGCCGACGCCAAAAAGCCGGCTCTGAACAAGCTGGGAGGTCAGGAGTGGCACAGAACCAAGACCCGGGTAAAGGGAGCGGTGCAGAATATTGCCAAGGAGCTGGTAAGTCTGTATGCCGCCCGCCAGGACGGGGAGGGCTACGCCTACGGCCCGGATACGGTATGGCAGCAGGAGTTTGAAGAACTGTTTCCCTTTGAGGAGACCCAGGATCAGCTCCAGGCCATTGAGGACACTAAGCGGGATATGGAGAGCAACCGGATCATGGATCGCCTGATCTGCGGTGATGTGGGTTACGGCAAGACGGAGATCGCCATTCGGGCGGCCTTTAAGGCGGTGCAGGAGAATCGGCAGGTGGTGTACCTGGTGCCCACCACCATTCTGGCCCAGCAGCATTACAATACCTTTGTACAGAGAATGAAGGATTTCCCGGTGCGGGTGGATCTTTTGTGCCGTTTCC
>CAZUBP010000157.1:0-4173 GCA_964618605.1 uncultured Lachnospiraceae bacterium
GCGAACTGTGCCAGCACCTCCTCAGCAATATGCACCTGACCCTTGCCGCCATCCATAAGCAGCAGATCCGGCAAGGCAGAAAAGCCCTGGAGTTCCCCGTTTTCCTGCTGTTCGGCAAGGCCACGTTCAAAGCGTCGGGTCAACACCTCCCGCATACTGCTGTAGTCATCCGGCCCCTGTACCGTCTTTATCTTGAATTTTCGATAATCGCTCTTTTTCGGTTTTCCTTTTTCGTATACCACCATGGAGCCTACGGACTCATAGCCGCTGATATTGGAAATATCAAAGGCTTCCATCCGGCTTATCCCGGAAAGTCCCAGCAATCGTTCTATCTCCCGAACCGCCCCTATGGTGCGGCCTTCCTCCCGTTTGATCCGCTCCCGGTCCCGATCCAGTACCATACGGGCATTTTCCGCAGCCAGCTCTACCAGCTTCTCCTTCTGCCCTTTCTTGGGGATGCTGACGGTTACCTTCTGGCCTCGACGAGCCGTCAGCCAGCGGGTGATCACCTCCAGATCCTCTATCTCATGCTGCAGATAGATCTCCTTGGGGATAAAGGGCGTACCGGCGTAGAACTGCTTGATAAAGCTCTGCAAGATCTCGCTGTCCTTGTCCTCCCAGGACACCTTCAGGTAAAAATGCTCCCGGCCGATCATCTTGCCATCCCGCACGAAGAAAACCTGGGCCACAGCATCCGAACCGTCATGGGAAAGGGCAATAATATCCTTGTCCTCTCCGCCGCTGCCGGTGATCTTCTGGCGCTCCCCTACCCGTTCAATGTCCTTTATGGTATCCCGCAGCGCTGCCGCTTCCTCAAAACGAAGCTCCTGGGAGGCCTGCAGCATCTCTTCCTTTAACTGGCGTACCAGCTTCTGGTAATCCCCGTTCAGGAAATCCAGGACACCCTGCACCTGTTCTCCGTAAGCCTCCTGGCTGACATACCCCTGACAGGGCGCCAGACACTGCTTCATATGATAATACAGGCAGGGGCGCTCCTTTCCCTGATCCCGGGGCAGTACCTTGTTGCAGGAGCGTATATGGTACAGCTTTCGCATCAGCTCGATACTCTCCTTGACAGCTCCGGCGCTGGTGTAGGGGCCGAAATATTTTGCCTTGTCCTTCTTCATTTCCCGGGAAAAGAGGATCCGGGGATAGGGCTCCTGCACCGTCACCTTGATAAAGGGATAGGTCTTGTCATCCTTCAGCATGGTGTTGTAGCGGGGGCTGTTTTCCTTGATCAGATTGCACTCCAGCACCAGGGCTTCCAGCTCAGAATCCGTAACGATATATTCAAATCTGGCAATATGGGTCACCATTTTTTCGATCTTGGGACCCTTATTTCGGCTGCTCTGGAAATACTGGCGCACACGATTTTTCAGGTTGACCGCCTTACCCACATAGATAATGACGTCTGCCGCATCGTGCATAATATATACACCGGGCTTTCCCGGCAGCTTTTTCAATTCTTCTTCTATATTAAATTCCGGTTCCATAGGGACTCCTTTTACTTTTGAAGATATACTGAAATCATACTCTATTTTTCGCCTATGAGCCACCCCAAAAATATTTTCTATGGGATTCCGGGAGAATACAGCAACAGCCCGGTCTTTCGACCAGGCTGTCAACTCACTTTTTCCTGCAGAATTCCTGTAATATAGCACCTACCTGCTGCTGCAGCTCTTCCAGCTCCACACAGAACACGATAGCCGCCAGATGGCAATGTATACGAATGCCGGAACCGGATTTTCTTTGCAGCTCCGTATCGGTGATGGACAGCATATCCGTATGGGTATAATCCACACCGGCCTTGATATGGCCGATAATGCCGCCCTGTCCGTTTACCCAGGCTGCCAGAGCCTCCATCTTCTTTTCCAGCTTCTTCCGAAACTCCTCTTCATCCTCCACAAAAATGATACATTCACCGGCTGCCACCTCCGCCTGTTCGTGATGGTAGGCGTCCAGGATATAATCTCCCTCCGGACAGGCCCGCTTTTCTGTATCCTTTTTTCCGGCTCGCATAGTTACATTGGATTTGTGCGCTATTCCGTTTAAATTAATTTCCAGATTATTTCCCATATTATTCACCCTTTGCTACGGTCTCATACACCTCTTCCAGCAGCTCATCCCCTATAGGCTCCAGGCCCGTCACCGGCTGTATTTTGGCCTTCGGAGCGATCTGCTCGATCTCCTTGCGGATCTCCTGCACTGTCTCCTCCGAAACAAGATCGATCTTATTGATAAAAATGCTCTCCGCATCCTCCAGCTGGGATACGATCAGCTCGTTCAGGGGAACCAGGGTACGCAAAAACCGCTTGGCATCCACAATGGAAATAATGACAGAAGGCTGTTCCAGAATGGGATCCACCGTTTTCTTGATATTCAGGGGATAGGCTACGCCTGTAGCCTCCAGGATCAGCCATTCCGGATCCATCTCCCGCATAACGATCCTGAGATTACCCCGGAGTTCTCCGGACATGGTGCAGCAGGCGCATCCGGCAAAAAGCTCGCTGACGGTATATCCGTTGCTTTTCAGCAGCATATCGTCCACACCCACCTGACCGATCTCATTTTCCAGAATAATCACCTTGTTCTTTCGCTCATCCGTGCTTTTGCGAATGAGATACTGGGCCAGCTGCATAAGTATCGTGGTCTTTCCGGCGCCAAGAAAACCGCCAAAAATGATTACCTTCATCTGAATCTTCCTTTCTTGCTGTCTTTTATGGATAAATTGTATGTATTTTTCTATTTTATCCTATTTGTTGTTACATATATTAATATATCACAAATTGCATTCCACAAACTCCTATTTTCCTGTAATTTTTGCACAATTTTGTTTCTTTATGTGATCTGTTTTTTGTTCTCGGCTGACGTTGTAACTCACCATGCCTGAACCTAAAATAAGACCATAAGGCTCACTACTGTGAGTGGCAGCAATTACTATTATTTTTATTAGCGGAGGAATAGGATATGACAGCACAAGAACGTTTGGAAAGACTGGAACCCGACAAAATCACCCCAAAGGAAAATTATCTGCGCCTGGTTCGTGGAGAGGAAACTGAGTACATTCCCACCCACACCTTCTTTGGACCGCCGATTCATGGTGAACAATCCATTCTGGCACTGGGCATCGGTTCCATGATGTTCAAGGAGCAGCCCGGCCCCGATGTTCTGACACTCCATGATGACTGGGGTGTAGAATATGTTGTTGTACCATCTGCCAATGGTGGTTTTATTCCCGCCGGAACCCATACCGGAAAATATCTGATCACCGATATTCATAAATGGCGTGAGCAGATCCATACACCTCATATGTATGATAATGTTGACTGGAAAGCCAAAGCTGAGGAAGATCTGCGTAATGTAGACCGTAACCAGACCGCTATCGTTGTCAGCAGTCCCTGGATGCCCTTCCAGGAGCTTATGGCTTTGATGGGATTCAATGAAGGTCTTATGGCCATGTTTGATGAGCCCGAGCTGGTACATGAGCTGATGGATTACATACTGGATTACCTGCAGCCCCATATTGATGCCTGCCTCGAAGCTTATCAGCCGGATCTTTTCTATATTCTGGATGATACAGCTACCCAGAGAGCACCCTTTATCTCCATGGATATGTTCGAAGAAATGATTCTTCCCTACTATGTGAAGATGACCCATCTGTGCCGTGAGAAGGGAATTCCGGTTTGCTATCATAACTGCGGAAAATGCGAGACCTTCCTGCCGCATATGATCGAGGATGTTGGCGTTCGTTACTGGGATCCCGCTCAGACGATGAATGATCTGCACAAGATCCAGGATACCCTGTGCAAGGAATATAACTTCAATATCGTTGGTGGTTTCGACTGGAAAGAGCCGGATAACTGGGCTGAGCTGGCAGCTAAATGGCCGGATGTTACCCAGGAAGAAAAGGATGCTCTGGAGGAGAATGTACGTCAGCAGATGCGTGACAACATTGATGAATTTGCTCCGGGCGGACACTTCCTTCCCTGCGCCGGCGTTATCGGCGCCATGGGCGATCCCCTGACCATGCAGATCAACATGTGGCTGGCCGACGAGTCATACCTGTATCGTAGAGAATGGCCACTGAATCACAAGTAATTTCCTGTAAGATGATAGGATAGAAAACAAGAGGAGCCTTACCTTGGGTAGGGCTCCTCTTTGTATACTTCCTGC
>CAZUBP010000158.1:0-4172 GCA_964618605.1 uncultured Lachnospiraceae bacterium
CAGCCCTCTCCGGTTTTGATAAATTAGCAAGCGCCAACCAGCTTTTTAGCCAGAGTAGCTGCAGAAGCAGCATCCTCAGAATATCCATCAGCACCAATCTCATCAGCGAATGCCTGAGTAATCGGGGCACCACCAACCATGATCTTGATATCTTTACGGAAATCTTCAGCGTTCAGAGCTGCAACTGTGTCTCTTAAGGAAGGCATAGTTGTTGTCAGAAGAGCTGACAGGCAGATAACCTTTGTATCCGGATTCTCTTTGTAGCACTCGATGATCTTCTCGATCGGAACATCAACACCAAGGTCGATAACTTCGAATCCAGCAGATTCGATCATCATAGCAACCAGGTTCTTACCGATGTCATGAAGGTCACCAGCAACTGTAGCGATGATCAGTTTGCCAAGAGCACCTGTAGATCCGCTTCCCAGATGGGGTTTCAGAACCTCAACACCTTTTTTCATAGCACGTGCAGCAACCAGCATCTCCGGAACGAAGATCTCACCGTTTTTGAATTTCTCACCAACAACGGCCATTGCATCGATCATACCTTTGTTCAGGATCTCGATGGGCTCACAACCATCATCCAGGGCAGCCTGTACAGCTGCGCCAACCAGTTTAGCTTTTCCTTTTTCTACTAATGCTGCTACTTCATCAATTTTGGACATAATGTTACCCTCCGCTATAATATTATTTTTATTTAAACGAGCAGTCCTCTTTACTCGTTCAAATCTTTAAAAATTGGTTTGGTTTATTTCTGCGGTCCAAACATACCGTCTCTGAATGCGCCAACATAAGCCATGCAGAAATCGTCGTTACCCAGCATAGCATCTGTAGCATACAGCAGTCCGATGAAATCTCTCTCACCGAATTCCGGATCAACTTTGCCTTTCAGCTCCTCGTTGAGTCCTTCGATATCACGCTCATCATACTCCTCATCTACCTCAGGCTGGATGATTCCGGCCTTCATAGCCAGAGCTACGTATGCGGGATACAGATATTTACGCTGATCCTCCGGCAGAGTAGCTGCTACAGCATCCAGATCCTGGTCTGCTGTTACTTCGCCCTGAGCCATCAGTGCTTCTGTGGAAGCGATCAGTCCCATCAGTGCACGGTTTAACGGATCGAAAATAGCGCTGTCCAGACCAGCCTTCATGGAAAGTACGGTAAAGGACTGGTTCAGGATCTTTCTGTAAGGAAGATTGAAGGAAATGTTGGAAACAGCACCTGTAATATGGATAGTCGGATACTGCTCACGAATCTTGAACATAACCTCTTCTACCATAGCGATACCATCTTCAGAGGTGCAAAGCATCTCGATAAGGGGATCGATGTGGAGACGGCTGGGGTCGATATTGTACTCTTTGGCCTTAGCCATGATATTGTCGAATACTCTCAGTCTGTCTGCTGCACACTGGGGAATACCCTTGTCATCGGAAAGAAGAGCGACAACCTCCCACTCAGAATCAGCGATCAGCGGGAACAGGATATCGATCTTGTCACCCTCACCGGATACGGAGTTGATCAGGCCCGGTTTCTTGCAGATACCGGATTTGTAGATCTCTGCCAGTACCTTGGGGCTGGGGCTGTCAACAGCGATGGGAAGATCAGATACCTCCTGGATGCAATCGATCATCCATTTCAGGGTTTCAACTTCCACATCTTCTTCAACAGAGGCACAGCAATCAATGTATGTAGCACCAGCTTTATCCTGGTCGATTGCTCTCTGTTTAATTAAATCAGCGTCTCTCTCTGCAATAGCTTTTGCCACTACAGGAATTGAACCATTAATTTTTTCACCAATAACTATCATAGTCATAGCCTCCTAAACATTATACATTTATACTATCACATCGGCTTTCAAAGGTAAACAAATTTTTCATAATTTTCACACGATTCAGGCGTATTCACTTTCGTCTACAAACAGCAACTCATCCACGTAGGTATCGTTGAAATCCGGGTCTGCCGCCAGCTCCAAAAACTCTACTCTCTCATGAAGGCTGCCGCTTCTTTCGTATTCTGCTTCATTTAATACGGCGATTCTTGCGCCCTCACCGGCAGCATTTCCGATCATATGGATCCGCTCATACAGGGCCGGGGGAAGCAGACCGATACGGCATGCGCTGGAGGCCTTCATATAGTTTCCGAAGGCACCGGCGATCAAAATTTCTTCAATATCCGTCTCCTCAATGCCCATTTTCTTGCACAGAAGAATAATACCTGCGGCGATGGCAGCCTTGGCCTGCTGCACCTCTCCGATATCCTTCTGGGTCAGATATACCTTGTCCGTGATCTTAAAAGCGTTCTTTCCGTCCACCTTGATGATGCGATCCTGGTTGGCTATGGCGTTCTCTGTCTCCAGCTCATCCGGATCCATCAGCCGTCCCGTATCCTCCACGAAGCCTTCCTTCAGCAGCATAGCTACAATATCCATAAGACCGGAGCCGCAGATACCAATAGCCTCTGCATCTCCGATGGTGGAATACACGATCTTGCCGTCCTTCATCTCAATATGATCCACTGCGCCCTTGGCTCCTCGCATACCGCAGGCAATCTTGGCGCCCTCAAAGGCAGGACCGGCTGCTGTAGAGCAGGTGATCATACGGTCTTTATTTCCCAGAACCATTTCGCCGTTGGTACCAATGTCGATCATCAATGTCATATGGTCTCTGTGCTCCATATCACTGGCAATGAGGCAGCCTACTGTATCGGCGCCTACGAAACCGGCAATATTGGAGAGGAAAATAAGGGTTCCCTCGGGATGGATAGTCAGCCCCACCTCAGAGGCTTTGCACATCATATTTTCCCGCACAGCCGGATTATAGGGGGCATGTACCAGGGAATTGGGGGAAATATTCATAAACAAATGGTGCATGCAGGTATTGCCTACCACAGAGATCTGATAGATATCCCGTCTCTCCAGGTTTGCCTGGGCTGCCAGCTCTCCAAGCATCTCATCCAGGGCTTTTCGGATACAGTCTGCCAGGGCATCACCGCTGCCGCTCTGGAGCACATGATCACTTCTGGCAATAACATCTGCGCCGAACTGAGACTGGGGATTTAACCGGCTGGTTACTGCCAGCTGTGTACCTCTGACGCTGTCCAGCAGATAGCCTACCACGGATGTGGTACCAATATCAAAGGCTGCCAGATAGCACTTCTTTCCCTTTTCCGCCAGCTCCAGCACTCTGTTCTTGCAAAGCACCACCTCTGCCTCTCTGTTATGTTTTTCCATAAAATCATAGATGGATGAGATCACCGCCGGAGACGCTACAAAATCCGTAGCCGGACGGTGGGTCGTCTCGGAAAGAGCAGCCTGCAAAAGCTCCCACTCCGAATCGCTTCTGCCTACCTGGCAGCGTTTTCCTTTTACCGATACCTGCTGAATCATGGGCATGATGGGTATTTTCCGCTCCACACCGGAGGTAAGAAGGCTGTGTCCCGTAGCCTTCAGTGAGGTATCCACCTTCATGTCGCAATCTGTATGGATCTGGCAGGCCTTCTGCACGCCCTGATATTTGCTGCTTTCTACCTGTACCAGACATTTACCGCAGGTGCCGTGTCCGCCGCAGGGTGCATCAGGGGCTGCACCGGCCTTAATGAGCGCATCCAGAAGGGTAGTCCCTTCCTCGCTTTTAAAGCTGCGTTTCTCCTTTACCAGCGTAATTGTATATTCTGCCATAGTTCCCTCCCATTGTCTGCCTTGCAGACCATTTCTGTTCCCATAGTATCACACTTTCGCCGGTTTTGCATCTATAGTATTCATAATTCAGGGCAACAAAAAAAGGCAACCGGGAAAGTTGCCTTTTCGCTGAGAACTCTATTCTCTTTTGGTGTAGCAAAAACTATATAATGTATTGGGGGGTTTTTACATTTCTTAGTATATGCGATTTCTCCCCAAAAGTCTACACAAAGTTCATAAAAAACAGTTCTGATTTTTGTTAACTTTGTACAATTTCCGGTGTGACAGTGTTGCTATTAAAGATCTCTTCAAACTCATCCCGTTCGATCTTCTCTTTTTCCAGCAGCACCTTGGCACAGGCATCCAGCACTCGATCATACTTCTTCACAATGGCCTTTGCCTTATCGTAGCAGTCGGCGATGGTCTGACGAACCTCCTCGTCAATAGCCGCAGCTGTAGTCTCGCTGAAGCCCTTGGCCCGTCCCAGATCCCG
>CAZUBP010000159.1:0-4144 GCA_964618605.1 uncultured Lachnospiraceae bacterium
AACAGGGCTTTAAAAATGCAGTGTCCGGTGCCGACATAGCTATTGTGGTAACGACTCCGGAGGTTTCCGCTATCCGGGATGCAGACCGCATTATCGGCCTTCTGGAAGCGGCGGAGATGAGAAATATCCATCTTCTCATTAACAAGATCCGGCCGGATATGGTGAAAAACGGGGATATGATGTCCGTGGAGGATGTGGAAGAGATCCTGGCAGTGCCTCTGATCGGCGTGGTTCCCGATGACGAAAACATCGTGATCTCTACCAACCGGGGAGAAGCGGTGACGGGACAGGCCTGCCTCAGCGGACAGGCTTTTGAAAATATCGGAAAACGTATCATGGGAGAGGAGATTCCCTTCTGTGACCTTTCCGGCAAAAAGAGTATCTGGCATCGACTGTTCAAAAAGTAGCTACGGAGGCAGCATGCAGTTTAAAGGGAAAAGATCCTGTGGTATTGCAAAAGACCGGCTGAGACAGCTGGTGCTTACGGACAGAATGGGATGTACTCCGGAGATGATGGAAATGCTGAAGCAGGATATGGCAGCCTCCTTGTCCCGGTATATGGACGTGGATAAGGAAAAGATAGAATTTTCCCTCCGGCGAAATCCCGGACAGTTTATTGCCAGTGTGCCCGTTTCTGCCATATCGGGACGGCGCAGCTGCTGAAATACGTTAAGAAAAATAAAGGTATACATATGTTCAGACTTTATCGTTTAAAAAACTACAACTTTCGACTGGTGATCTGGCTGGTGACGCTGAGTATCCTGGGTATCCTTCTGGTAGGCAGTGCCAAGGAATCTCTCCAGACCAGACAGGCCGCCGGCGTTATTCTGGGACTTTTGCTCATGGTGATCATTTCCTTGGTGGACTTCAGCTGGATCCTGAATTTCTACTGGGTGATCTATTTCTTTAACATCGCCATGCTTTTGCTGGTAGTAGTATCCCCCTACGGAAAAAATTCCGGTGGTGCTACCAGATGGATCAACATCGGCGGATTCCAGTTTCAGCCTACAGAGCTGGCCAAGATCCTTTTGATCCTGTTTTTCGCCAAATATCTGATGATGCACGAAAACGACCTGAATAAATTCAAGACCATTATAAAAAGTGTGGTGCTGATTGCCATTCCCCTGGCCCTGATCGCTATTCAGCCGGATCTGAAAAATACCATTACCATAGCAGCGCTGTTCTGTATTCTTATGTATCTGGCAGGCCTTAGCTACAAGATCATCGGCGGCGTACTGGCTATCGGTATTCCTCTGGTCATTATTTATCTGGTGCTGGTTACCCAGACCAATCTGCCCATTATTACCAAGTATCAGCGGCAGCGTATTATGACCTTTGTCTATTCCGAAGATGATTCCTATTCCGACAGCCGTGCCCAGCAGGAGAACTCCATTATGGCTATCGGTTCCGGAAAGCTGACCGGTAAGGGCTTGAATACGACCAGCGTCAGCGCTAACAACGGTAACTTTATTTCGGAAATTCAGACAGACTTTATCTATGCAGTAGTGGGAGAGGAACTGGGCTTTGCCGGAAGTGCGGCTATTATCATACTGGAGCTGCTGATCAGTGTGGAATGCATTTTTAACGGCAGGAAGTCCAAGGATCTGTCAGGAACCCTGATCTGCTGTACCGTAGGCGCCCTGATCATGATACAGAGCTTTATCAATATCAGTGTGGCTACGGGACTGTTTCCCAATACAGGTACGCCTTTGCCCTTTGTCAGCTATGGTCTGACTTCACTGGTCAGTCTGTATATAGGTATGGGCTTCGTGCTGAATGTGGGACTCCAAAGCCGTATCTATCCCGGAGGTAAATCATGAGTACAGAAAAGAAAAAAATGTCTGCAAGACGCAGAAGAAGAAGGCGGAACCGTATCCTTCTGACCATCGCTATCTGTATCCTTTTCGTGGGATGCTGCGTTTTTGCCTTTTCACTGCTGAATAAAGGCCGGGATCTGGATCTGACACACGGCTATCTGGAAACAAATACTGAGGAAGCGGCTTCCATTGCCGGTCTGATGAAGGCCACCCCCTTTGCCGCAGATCTCTGTGTTTCCGGGGAGGATGTGACCAACAGTGCCATTACCCTTAGCGGCAATGAAAAGGGAGCCCTGTTTGATGTAGAGGACAAGACGGTGCTGTTTGGAGATGGCATGTACGAAAAGGTCTATCCCGCCAGTATCACCAAGATCATGACAGCCATTCTGGCAGTTAAGCTGGGAAATATGGACGATGTGGTTACCATCACAGAGGATGATATTAATCTGGAGTCCGGATCTCAGGTGGTGGGCTTTCAGGCCGGTGATACGGTCACCATGGACGAGCTGTTCCACGGCCTTTTAGTGTACTCCGGTAACGACTGTGCCATGGCCATTGCCCGGCATATCGGCGGTACGGTAGAGAACTTTGTAGACATGATGAACGAAGAGGCGAAGAGCCTGGGAGCTACCGGCACCCATTTTGTGTCCCCTCACGGTCTCCACGATGAGAATCACTACACCACGGTGTACGATATCTATCTGATGCTGAACGAGGCCCTGAATTATTCCTACTTTGTGGAAACCATGCAGCTGGGCAGCTACATTATTTCCTACCAGAGAGGGGAGGAGACCCTGAGCACCAATCTGACAGCCACAGACCATTATCTCACAGGAGAGGAATCAGCCCCCAACGACGTCACTGTGCTGGGTGGCAAGACCGGTACCACCTCCGCTGCAGGCTCCTGTCTGGCTATCCTGTCCCAGAACCGTTACGGTCAGCCCTACATCTCCATTGTTATGAATGCCGTAAACAAGATCTATTTGTACAATGATATGAATACGCTGTTGGGACAGATAAATTTTTCGTAAAAATTGAATAAGCAGTTGAAATTGTGCGATAAATAGCCTATAATTTTTTTAAGTAAAACACAGGCTTCACCGCCTGCTACACCAAGTATCTAAGGAGGAAACTGCTATGGTTCAATTGATTATCGGTAAAAAAGGAAAAGGAAAAACTAAGCAGCTTTTGGACAAAGTGAATGGTTCCATTAAAGTAGCTAGTGGAAATATTGTATATATTGACAAGAGTTCCAAACATATGCTCGAGCTGAACAATAAGATTCGTCTCATCGATGCATCCGGATATGGCCTTAAAAATTCTGATGAGTTCATCGGATTTATTCTTGGTATTATTTCTCAGGATCATGACCTGGAAGAAATGTATCTGGACAGCTTCCTGAAGGTTTCCAAGCTTGAGGGCGCCGATATCACTTCCACCGTAAAAGAACTGGATACGATCAGCAAGAACTTCGACGTAAACTTTGTTCTCAGTGTTTCCCTGGACAAGGATGAGCTTCCTGCTGAACTTTACGATTATATTCTGATTGAATTATAACCTACATACACAATTTAATAGGATTATGATACAGACCCTGAAAAGGAAAATTCTTTTTCAGGGTCTTTTTTTCAAAAATTCTTTAAATTTTCAACTGTTTGTAATTGACATACAATACCAAAAATGATATACATATAAACATACCAGAGAGATAGGTTAATATTCTCGGGAAGGAGATAGAGAAATGTTAAAGCAAAAAGAGAAAAAGCTGTTTGCAAAACTGAAGATGGAGTGGGAACCGGTAGCACTGAAATACTGTTACAGCAAGCCGGAGAACATAGAAGTATGTGACGAAGTCCTTTCCTTTTGTCAGTTTGCCAAAAAAGCTCAGGTAGAGAAAAAAGTATTTTACGTAGACAAAGAGCATGACAATTGCTTCGGTAAGATGGTTCTGGGTATGATCGATAAGCCGGGACTCGCCGCCAGCGGACAGGCCGGATACGATTTCGGTGTATTCCGTTCACCGGCGCCCAATGCCAGATTGTATCATATGATCTCTACATTGGTACCGGGAGCCTGCAATTATGTTATTTTTGCTCCTTTGTCACTGTGTGATTTCGATCCGGATATCGTTCTCTGTGTGGCAACTCCGGAGCAGGGAGATATTCTCATGCGTGCCACCAGTTATCTGTCAGGAGATCTGTGGGAGACCAAGGGATCCAGCGTACTGGCCTGTTCCTGGCTGTTCAGCTATCCGTATGTGTCCGGCAAGGTCAATTACACCATCACCGGTCTGGAGCATGGTATGAACCGCAGAAAGGTATATCCTC
>CAZUBP010000160.1:0-1769 GCA_964618605.1 uncultured Lachnospiraceae bacterium
GATAAATTCACCGGCACCTACTGCACTGGAATAAGCCTTGCAGACGGTTACGATCTTTTTGATCTCATAGGGAGCCACACCGGCACCTACTGCACCGTAAGCAGCCAGCGTAGAGGAGGAAGTAACCATAGGATAGATACCGTGATCCGGATCCTTCAGGGTACCCAGCTGACCCTCCAGCAGTACCTCTTTGCCTTCCTTCAGAGCTTCCCACAGATACAGGGAAACATCAGCTACGTAAGGCTCTACCATCTTCTTGTAGGACATCAGCTCCTCATATACGCCCTCAACGGTAAGCAGCGGTTTGTGATACAGATGCTCCAGCATAACATTTTTCTTGGTAACTACTCTCTCGATCTTTTCCTTCAGGGAAGCCTCATCATCGAAAAGCTCACTTACCTGGAAACCGATCTTGGAAAACTTATCGGAATAGAAAGGAGCGATACCGGATTTGGTAGAACCGAAGGAGGCCTTGCCCAGTCTCTCCTCTTCATACTGATCAAATAAAATGTGATAGGACATCACCATCTGTGCACGATCCGATACCAGAATCTTCGGCATGGGCACGTTCTTGTCCAGAATACTCTGAACCTCCTTAAACAGAACCGGTATATTCAGAGCTACACCGTTACCGATGATGCTGGTGGTATGATCATAAAACACACCAGAAGGTAATGTGTGCAGCGCAAATTTTCCATAATTATTTACAATTGTATGTCCGGCGTTGGCACCGCCCTGGAAACGAACGATAATGTCGGCCTTCTCAGCCAGCATATCTGTGATCTTGCCCTTTCCTTCATCTCCCCAGTTAGCACCTACAACAGCTGTAACCATAATATTTTTTTCCTCCAAAATCATAAGCTTTTATCTGCCTGTGTCTACTTGGCAAAAGCTATCCACTTTTGCACATACGAATGTATTATACATGATAACCATCAGAAAAGAAATATCAAAGTAATAGAAAATCAATTACTTTTTGACATGATCGCCTGCAAGCCGCCGAAAGTGACAGTTCCTATCTGCTTTGACAGATCATCTATAGTTCCGGGGAGTTCTTCCCGGATCCAGCGGACATAGGCGGATATGATCCCGGACATAAAGTATTCCACATAGATCTCCACCTGTGCCTGGGTGAGATCGCCGTAAGGGAGGATGCCCCCTGACAGTATGCGTTCCACCAGCAGGGATTTGATCTGGGCGAAGAAATAATCGTAGGCATCACTGTCCGACATAAAGCGCAGGATCTCCCTGTTCTCACTGATCATCCGGTTGAATATTTCAAAGGCCTTTTGGGCGTAATTTTCTCCCGGCTGTACCTCTGCCGTTACCCGCTGAATGAGCTCGTCCACCTTACTTTCGGAAAATTCCCGTATAATATCCTCCGGGGAGGTGTAGTGGAGATAAAAGGTTTTTCTATCTACATTGGCTCTCCTGGCGATCTCACTGATGGTGATGCGCCTGTTTTTTCCCTCTTTCAGCAAGGAAAAATATCCCTCCTGTATAGCCTGTTTCGTTTTGTTGATCCTTCTGTCCATAAGTTTTACCCCACTTCTTGTATCTTTGTGGATTATTCCCTATTTTCCCGGGAACTGACCATTGTCTCATTGACAGGATTTAGTATAATGCCCATATGTAGAAAAATCAACAGATATTGTTTAAGGAGAGCCTATGAATTACGAAATTTTTTCCGATATGTCTCTGGACATTGATATGGACTTTGCTGCTGAACACGGTATTCGTTACATTGCCATGGATTATATGCTGGGAAC
>CAZUBP010000160.1:1869-4099 GCA_964618605.1 uncultured Lachnospiraceae bacterium
ACTTTGCTGCTGAACACGGTATTCGTTACATTGCCATGGATTATATGCTGGGAACACGGTCTCATCACTGCACCGGTCCCGAACCCGATGACATGATGCATAACTATTATCAGAAGCTGCGGGAAAAGCTCCCCACCCAGACCAGTCAGGTAGTTCCTTTCCACTATGTAGAGGCCTTTGAACCTCTTCTGCAGGAAGGTAAAGGGATCCTGTATCTGTCTCTGTCCAGCGGGCTCAGCAGTACCTATGATTCCGCCAATATGGCTGCTGCCCAGTTAAAGGAAAAATATCCGGATGCCAAGGTGGAGATCGTGGATTCTCTGGGGGCTACCGGAGGCATGGGACTCCTTTTGGAATCTGCCTGCAAAAATCGTGAAAAGGGCATGTCTCTGGAGGAGAATGCCGCCTGGATGAGAAAATATAATCGTCATGTACATTACTGGTTCAAGGTGGAGGATCTGATGTATTTAAGCCGCGGAGGCCGTATCTCTACTGCTGCCGCTCTTATGGGAACAGCCCTGAAGCTGAAACCCATCCTTACCATCAATAAAAACGGAAAGCTGGATACCATCGACAAGAAGCGGGGCAACCGCCTGGCTCTGAAACGTCTGGTGGAGCTTTTTGAAGAGCATTATCTTCCCGGCATCGAGGATACGGTATATCTCTCCTGCGCCGACTGCAAGGAGGATGCTGCGCAGCTGAAGGATATGCTGCTGAAGAAATATCCGCATCTTGACGTAAAGATCACCATGCTCAGTCCTATTATCGGTGCCCATACAGGCCCGGATATGCTGTCTCTGATCCATTACGGCGAGGAAAGAACCTATTAATTTTCAAAACATAGTACGCAAAAGAAGCGACTCCCTGAGGAATCGCTTCTTTTTTATATTTATTCTAATTTCTAATGTCAGCTGTTATACGTTGATCTCAGCCTTTACACCCAGCAGGTCTTTGTTTTCATCCAGCACAGGCTGTACCACATTTTTCAGGAAGGCTTCCACCTGTTCCTTGGAACGGCCGGTATATTTGGCAGGATCCATGGTTTTCTGGAGATCCTCCAGGGACAGATTGAAGGAGGGATCTGCAGCGATCAGCTCCAGCAGATCGTTGTCCTTGCCCTCTACTTTTACGTGTTTTCCGGCTTCCATGGACAGGGTACGGATCTTCTCGTGAAGCTCCTGTCTGTCGCCGCCGGCTTTTACTGCATCCATCATAATATTCTCTGTAGCCATGAAGGGCAGCTCGCTCATCAGACGTTTCTCAATAACCTTGGGATATACCACCAGGCCGTCTACCACGTTCAGGTAGAGATCCAGGATACCGTCAATAGCCAGGAAGGCTTCCGGAATACTCAGACGCTTGTTGGCAGAATCATCCAGGGTTCTCTCAAACCACTGTGTAGCCGAGGTAATCGCTGGATTAAGGGCATCCACCATCACATACCGGGACAGAGAGGCAATACGCTCACTGCGCATGGGATTTCTCTTATACGCCATAGCGGAGGAACCGATCTGGGTCTTTTCAAATGGCTCCTCGATCTCCTTCAGATGCTGAAGAAGGCGAATATCGTTGGAGAATTTGTGGGCACTGGCGGCGATACCGGCCAGTACATTGATCACACGGGTATCTACCTTACGGGAATAGGTCTGTCCGGATACGGGATAGCAAGCCTTAAAGCCCATCTTCTCTGCGATCATGGGATCGATCTTGTCGATGGTCTCCTGATCCCCGTCAAAAAGCTCCAGGAAGCTGGCCTGGGTACCGGTAGTACCCTTGCTGCCCAGCAGCTTCATATTGTCGATCACATAGCAGATATCCTCATAGTCCAGCATCAGCTCCTGCAGCCACAGAGAAGCTCTTTTACCTACGGTAGTGGGCTGGGCCGGCTGGAAATGGGTGAATGCCAGTGTAGGCAGAGCCTTGTATTCATCGGCAAATTTTGCCAGCTCGGCGATCACATTCACCAGTTTCTTTTTCACCAGCTTCAGGGCCTCTGTCATAACGATAATATCTGTATTATCTCCTACGTAGCAGGAGGTAGCGCCCAGATGGATAATGGGTTTTGCCTTGGGGCACTGTACGCCGAAGGCATACACGTGGGACATTACGTCGTGGCGGACCACACGCTCCCGCTCCTTGGCCACATCGTAGTTGATATCCTCCGCATGGGCTTTCATTTCATCGATCTGTTCCTGGGTAATAGCCAGTCCCAGCTCTTTCTCTGTCTCTG
>CAZUBP010000161.1:0-4094 GCA_964618605.1 uncultured Lachnospiraceae bacterium
AGAATCTTACCGCCAGGGAAAATGTGGAGCTGGCGTCGGAGATCTGTGACGATCCCCTTCCTGTGGAACAGGTGCTGCGGCAGGTGGGATTGGAGGATCGTATGCAGAATTTCCCGGCACAGCTTTCCGGCGGAGAGCAGCAGCGAGTGTCCATTGCCAGGGCTATTGCCAAAAATCCAAAGCTGCTTCTCTGTGATGAGCCTACGGGAGCCCTGGATTATGTTACCGGTAAGCAGATCTTGAAGCTGCTTTACGATACCTGTAAGGAAACGAAAAAAACCGTATTTATTATCACCCACAACCAGGCTATTTGCCCTATGGCGGACCGGGTGATCCGTATAAAAAACGGCAGCGTAAAGGAAATGACGGTCAATCCCTCACCGGTACCGGCGGATGAGATCGAATGGTAAACAAAAGAGGAACAGGAAATGAAAAGAAATTACTGGAAAATGGTGGTCCGCACAGTGCGCGGCAGCTTCAGTCGATTTTTGGCGATATTTCTGATTACCACCCTGGGCGTGGGCTTCCTGGTAGGCCTTTTGTGTACCTCACCGGATATTCGCAGCTCTGTGGATACCTACTATGATGAAAACAGTTTCTTTGATCTGGATATCAAGGGAACCATGGGACTGACAACAGGGGATGTGGAAGCCCTGACCCAGCGGGAAGATGTGGTTGATGCCACTCCGGTGTACGAGACGGATGTGCTGGTGACCAATTCCGCAGGAGAAAGCCAGGTGGCCAGACTCCATGGGGCAGCGTATGCCAGTGAGGGGGAGACGATGGTCAATCGTCCCACCCTGGAGGAGGGGCGTTTCCCGGAAAAGGCGGGAGAATGCGTGCTCCTTCGTACCCCTACCCTGGCCAGCTCCCTGACCCTGGGGGACACCCTGGAGCTGGAACCGGAGGAAGAGGATGAAGAGCTTTTTGTCAGCAGAAAGCTGGAGATCGTAGGTATTGCCACCTCTCCCTTATATACGGCGCTGGAGCAGCAAAGCTCTACCGTGGGAAACGGTTCTGTTTCCCTTTTCCTGCTGGTGGACAGTCAGGAACTGGATACGGAGCTGTATACGGATATCTATGTCACCCTGGCAGGAGCAAGTGAACTGTATACCTTCGGGGAAGAGTATCAGGATCTGATAGACGGGGAAACCACTCAGCTGAAAACCTTTGGCAAGGAGCGGGCGCTGGTTCGGGATCAGGAGATCCGGGATGAGGCGGAGGATAAGCTGGCTGACGCCGAGAAGGAGTATCAGGACAAAAAGGCGGATACGGAGGAAGAGCTTGCTGACGCTGCGAAGGAGCTGCAGGAGGCCAAAGACAAGCTGACAGATGGCGAACAGGAGATCGCCGATGGAGAACAGGCCATTGCCGATGGCAAAAAGGAGCTGAAAACCTCCAAAACAAAGCTGGATAAGAGCAAGAAGCAGCTGGACAGTGCCAAAAAACAGCTGGATGCTTCCAAAACGAAAATTACAGAGATCAAAAATACTCTCAAAAACAAGGATAACATAGAGGAAGCCAGAAGCCAGGTGGCCGCCTATGATGAAGGTGTGGCGGCACTGCAGACGGCAAAGGCAGAGCTTGCGGCAGGGCAGGAAAGTGCGGCTCAGGGAGAGACCCAGCTGGAACAGCTGAAGGCCGCCTATGAGGCTGCCCGGGAGGCCGGTGCCGATGAGGAGACTCTGGCGCAGTATACCCAGCAAATAGCCGCCGCAGAAGGACAGTTGGCAGCTGTGCAGCAGCAGCTGACTGCGGCACAGACAGAGATCGATACCAATCAGGCCACACTGGAGGCTTCCGCAGAGGCGGTGGAGACAGCCAGAGCCCAGGTGGCTCAGTGGGATGAAAATTATCCCACCATGGTTTCGGCGGTAAATACCTATGACGCTTCAAAAAAACAGTATGAGCAGGGGAAAAAACAGTACGAAGCCGGATTGAAGGCCTATAACAAGGGTGTAAAAGAGCTGGAGGACAGTGAGAAAGAGCTGGAGGAGGCAAAACAGACCTACGCTGACGGCGTAAAGGAGTATGAGGATGGCCTGGCCGACTACGAAAAGGGCCGTCAGGAGGCGGATGACGCTTATGCCGAGGCTGAGGAAAAGATCGAGGATGCCAAACAGGAGATTGCGGATCTGGAAGCCAGCAAATGGTATGTGCTGGACAGAAATACCAATGTATCCTATGTCAGCATCGACGGAAATTCCGATAAGGTAGCGGCGCTGGCCAAGGTATTTCCCATCTTCTTTTTCCTGGTAGCAGCGCTGGTGGCCCTGACCACCATGACCCGTATGGTGGAGGAGGAACGTGTACAGATCGGTACCATGAAAGCTCTGGGCTACAGCAAAGGGGCTATCCTGACCAAGTATCTGCTCTATGCTGGGGTGGCCGGTACTCTGGGCAGTGCCACCGGTATTCTGGCGGGACAGGTATTGTTCCCCACGGTGATCTGGAATGCCTACCGCATCATGTACAGCTTCCCCATGGTAGCTACCCCCTTCCGGGGAGTGTATGCCCTTCCGGCAGCAGGGGCAGCCGTACTCAGTGTACTTATCGCCACCATAGGCGCCTGCGGCAGTATACTGGGAGAGTGTCCGGCTATGCTGATGCTGCCCAAGGCACCCAAGGCCGGAAAGCGGATCTGGCTGGAATATATTACCCCGCTGTGGTCCAGGATCCGTTTTACCCTGAAGGTAACGGCGAGAAATATGTTCCGCTATAAAAAGCGTCTTTTCATGACCCTGGTGGGTATTGCCGGATGTACCGCTCTGCTGGTGACCGGCTTCGGTATCCGGGATTCCATCAGCGATATCGTGGCTATTCAGTATGAGCAGCTGCAGCATTACGAGCTGACGGTGGGCTTTACGGATGACAGCACCACAGAGGAAGAACGGGAGGTAACGGCCTATCTGGATACCCTGGGTGCCACCTACACCCGGATACATATGGATCAGGGAAAGGCACTGGTTGGCAGTCAGGAGGAAAGCGTTTACCTGGAAATCCCCGAAAATGCAGAAGAGTTCACATCCTTTGTTACCTTCCGGCAGCGGAAAACCGGGGAGACGGTGGACTTTGACGATAACAGTGTGCTGTTGACGGAAAAGCTGGCGGACACTCTGCATGTAAAGGTGGGAGATTCCCTGCTTCTGGAAAATGCTGATGAGGAACAATTTACGGTAACGGTGACAGGCATCGTGGAAAATTATATCCGTGCTTATGTGTATATGGGCAGCAAGGCCTATGAGGCGGCCCGGGGTGAGGCGGCAGACTACAGCACCCTGGCAGTCCACTGCAGCGTGGCGGCAGAAGAGGAGGATGGCATTATCACCACACTCCACACCTATGATTGTGTAGGTTCGGCGTCCTTTGTAACGGCCCTGATCCGTACTTTTGAAAATATGCTGAGCAAGATCGATTTTATTGTAATCGTACTGATCATCTGTGCAGCGCTGCTGGCCTTTGTGGTGCTGTACAATCTTACCAATATCAATATCAGTGAGCGGCAGCGGGAGATCGCTACCATCAAGGTGCTGGGCTTTTATTCCGGAGAGGTATACGCCTATATTTTCCGGGAAACAGTGCTTTTGTCCCTGCTGGGGGCCCTTCTGGGACTGCCTGCAGGCACGGCGCTGCATCATTTTGTGGTGGTAACGGTGGAAGTGTCCAACATCATGTTTGGCCGGAGCATCTATCCCAGAAGCTATGGCATATCTCTGTTGCTTACCCTGTTTTTTACAGGACTGGTATGTATAGCCTTGACAAGAAGGCTGAAAAAGATCAGTATGGTGGAGAGTCTGAAATCGGTAGATTAAGGGATATGCATCCCTTGGGATGTTTATAAATAAATATAGGATATATGTACAGGAGGAAGTATTTATGCGAGTAACAGACGGTATTCTTTATATCGGCGTAAATGATCATCAGGTGGATCTGTTCGAGGGACAGTATGTAGTGCCCGGAGGCATGTCCTACAATTCTTATGTGATCCTGGATGAGCAGATTGCGGTCGTGGACACGGTGGATGCTCATTTTACGGAGCAGTGGTTTGCCAATATGGAGGAGGCCTTAAACGGCCGCCAGCCGGATTATCTGAT
>CAZUBP010000162.1:0-4080 GCA_964618605.1 uncultured Lachnospiraceae bacterium
TAGTGCATCTGAAATGCTCCATGCTCAGCAAAATGCCCGGCTATCCCGACGATAAATTTGAAAATCTGAAATGCGGTTATGCCTTCATGACCGGCCATCCCGGCAAGAAGCTTTTGTTTATGGGACAGGAGTTCGGCCAGCTTCAGGAGTGGAGCGAAGCCAGAGAGCTGGATTGGTACCTGCTGGCAGAGGATAATCATAAAAATCTGCAGCAGTTCTACAAGGATCTGCTGGGAATGTACACCAAGTACCCCGCCCTGGGCAAAAACGACAGTGGCTACGAGGGCTTCCAGTGGATCAATGCGGACGACGCCTACAGAAGTATCTACAGCTTCGTACGCTGGTCACCTACCGGAAAGAATAATCTGCTCTTTGTGATCAATTTCACCCCCATGGAGCGCAGCGACTACCGTGTAGGCGTACCGAAGAAAAAGAAATACACCCTGATACTGAACAGCAGGGATCCC
Source organism: uncultured Lachnospiraceae bacterium (assembly GCA_964618605.1). Taxonomy (GTDB): domain Bacteria; phylum Bacillota; class Clostridia; order Lachnospirales; family Lachnospiraceae; genus UBA11957. The sequence goes on from CAZUBP010000162.1 coordinate 468, forward strand.
AAATACGGCGGCAGCTACACCCCCGATACGGTGTACAGTGCAGAGCAGGTATCCTGCGATGGCCAGGAATATTCCTTCGCCTATCCCCTGCCGCCCTACGGAGTAGCAGTGTTTAAATTCTAATATAGTTCAAGCCAAAAAGGAGATGCCCCGGAGCCGACGATTGTGCTCCGGGGTATTTTCATACTAAAAGTCTACCGTCGAAAAAGAGCAGGGCCGGGGGCAGGGAGGGCAGGCAGGATTTCGAGCGACTTTTGCAATGCGGAGCTGAGACTCAAGAATCGTGGAAGCCTCTGCTGAACACGATTCTCGGTTTCAGAGGCTCAGCGGAGCGGTTATTGCAACGGAGCGAGAAGATCCTGCCTGCCCTCCCTGCCCCCGGCCCGTACCTTTTCCTTGCCCCGCCCCACCTTTACGAAAACCCACGAAAAAAATACTTGAATTTCCCCCATGGGGGTTGTATAGTGGAAGCAACCAATAAACCGAAACGTTTCGGTTTTGTATACAGGAGGAGATATTATGCCATTAGTTACATCAACCAAAATGCTTGCTGACGCACAGAAAGGCCATTACGCCGTAGGTGCTTTTAATGTAGAGAACATGGAGATGGTGAAAGCCGTAATTGCCGCTGCAGAGGAGCTGAAAGCACCGGTTATGATGCAGACCACACCCTCTACCGTAAAATACGGAACCCTGGAAACCTTCGCCGCTATCGTTAAGGCAGAAGCCGCCAAAACAGACATCCCCGTATGTCTCCATCTGGATCACGGCAGCAGCTTTGACCTGGCAGTACAGGCCATCAACGCAGGCTACACCTCAGTTATGATCGACGGCTCCGGCCTTCCCTATGAGGAAAACATCGCCGTTACCAAAAAGGTAGTGGACGTAGCCAAAGCTGTAGGTATTCCCGTGGAAGCCGAGCTGGGCAAGGTTGGAGGAAAAGAGGATGATCTGGAAGCGGAAGCTGACAAATACACCGATCCCGAGGAAGCAAGAGAATTTGAAGAGCGTACCGGAGTTTCCTCTCTGGCCGTAGCCATCGGAACCGCTCATGGATTCTATGCCGGAGATCCGGTACTGGATAAAGACAGAGTAAAAGTGATCGCCGGAAAAGTAACAGCACCCCTGGTACTTCACGGTGCTTCCGGCCTCAGCGAAGCTGACGTAAAGGAATGTGTAGCCAACGGTATGTGCAAGGTAAACTTCGCTACAGAGCTGAGAGTAGCCTACACAGACGCTGTGAAAAAACTGCTGGAGGAGAAGCCGGAGACCTATGATCCCAAGAAACTGGGCGTGGTAGCTATGGCAGCTGTAAAAGAGCAGGTGATCGCACGAATGAAGATGTGCGGCTGCGACGGCAAGGCAGAGATCTGATAGAAATCTACAGGAACAGGAGGAGAGCATGGGAGCGACAATCAAAGATATAGCCCGGGAAACAGGGCTGGGGCTGGCCACCATCTCTTCCTATCTGAATGGGGGCAACGTCAGGGAAAAGAACCGGGTAAAGATCGAGGCAGCTATAGAGAAGCTGCATTTTGAAGTGAACGAGACCGCCCGGGGCCTGAAAACCAACCGAACCAGAACCATCGGTATCGTTATCCCCGAGTTAAACAATATATTCTGCGGAGAAATTATCTCGGAGGCGGAGGATATCCTGCGGCAGAACGGCTACGCCGCCATGCTGTGTGACTGCCGAAGCGATGTACACCGGGAAGAGGAGGCAGTGGAGTTCCTGCTCCGGAAAAGGGTGGACGGTCTTTTGATCATGCCTGCCGGTGAATATGACGAGAAAATTTCTCTCTTTATAGACCAGGACAAGCCGGTGGTGCTTCTGGACCGAAAGGTAAAGGAGCTTCGGTGCGACTGCGTACTGGCAGACAACGAAGGGGCCACCCGGGATGCAGTGCGGCGTCTGGTGGCTGCCGGTCATCGGCGTATCGGTCTGATCGCCGGACCCCGGGAGATCTACACCGCCAGCGAGCGAAACAGAGGCTTTCGTCTGGCCATAGAGGAAGCGGGGATCTCCCCGGAGGCTTCCCCTATGATCTGCGGTGACTACACCATTGAAGGAGGCGCCAGAGCCATGAGCGAGCTGCGCCGGGAACACCCGGAGCTGACAGCGGTGGTGATCTCCAACTACGAGATGACGGTGGGGGCCATGATCGAGGTCAACGAGTCCGGAATACATCTGCCCCAGGAGCTGTCCATTATCGGTTTCGACAATCTGGAATTTGCCAGAGCCTGTTCCCCCCAGCTGTCTATTATGACCCAGCCCACCAGGGAGATGGCCAAGGAGGCGGTGCGGCTTTTGCTGGAAGCCCTGGAGGGAGACAGAAAAGGAAAGACAGAGACGGTGATGCTGCCCATAGCCTATGAGGCAGGAAAATCCGTCCGACAGCTGTAAACTATAGGCTATATATGGGAGGTAACCATGAGAACCTGTTTATTAGGTATTGATATAGGCACCAGCGCCTGCAAGATCGCCGTATTCGATGAGAAGGGCAATGTGCTGGCAGCAGGCAACGGTGACTACAATGTATATTATCCCCATCCCGGCTGGGCAGAGCAGGATCCCCGGGAATGGTGGAAAGCCATCTGCGAGACAATTCCTCGTGTATTGGAAAAGGGAAATATCCGTCCGGAGGAGATCGCCGGTATCGGCATCGACGGTCAGAGCTGGTCAGCCATCGCTCTGGACAGTGCCGGAGAGGTACTGTGCAATACCCCTATTTGGATGGACACAAGAGCACAGGATATCTGTGACGAGATGAACGAAAAGATCGGCAGCGAGGCTATTCTGGAGCTTTGCGGGAACCCCCTGCAGCCCTCCTACACTACCCCCAAGATCCTCTGGTATCAGAGAAATCTTCCGGAGGTGTACAAGAGAACAGAGAAGATCCTCCAGTCCAACAGCTATATTGCCTACAAGCTTACCGGACAGCTGTCCCATGACCTGTCCCAGGGCTACGGCCTTCATTGCTTTGATATGGCAAAGGGTACCTGGAATGAGGAGATGGCCAGAGCCTTTGGCTTTTCCACCTCTTTGCTGCCGGAGCTGTATCCCTGCCACGGTATCGTAGGCCGGGTAACGCCGGAGGCAGCTGCCGAAAGCGGCCTGGTGGAGGGTATCCCCGTAGTGGCCGGTGGTCTGGATGCCGCCTGCGGTACTTTGGGAACCGGTGTCCTTCACGTAGGTGAGACCCAGGAACAGGGTGGACAGGCCGGTGGTATGAGTATCTGTACCGACAGCCCCAAGGGAGATCCCCGTCTGATCCTGGGATATCACGTTGTGCCGGATCGCTGGCTCCTTCAGGGAGGTACTACCGGCGGCGGTGGTGTAATGCGCTGGCTGGAACGGGAATTCGGTGCTTACGAGAGAAGTGCCGGTAAAGAGCAGGGCAAGAGTTCTCTGGAACTCTTTAACGAGATTGCCGAGAAGGTACCGGCAGGCAGCGAAGGCATGATCTTCCTTCCCTATATGGCCGGTGAGCGTTCTCCCATCTGGGATCCCAACGCCAAGGGCGTATTCTATGGCCTGGATTTCTCCAAGACCAAGGGACATATGATCCGTTCCGCTATGGAGGGCACCGCTTATGCCCTGAAACACAACCTG
>CAZUBP010000163.1:0-4073 GCA_964618605.1 uncultured Lachnospiraceae bacterium
GACCGGAGCAGGAATACTTCCTTGTAGATCGTGAAAAATATTTACAGAGAGAGGATCTGATCTTCGCCGGTCGTACACTGTTTGGTGCTATGCCGCCGAAAGGACAGGAGCTGGAGGATCATTACTTCGGTACTATCCGTCAGAGAATCGCAGCCTTCATGAAGGATGTTAATGAAGAGCTTTGGAAACTGGGCGTTACAGCAAAGACACAGCACAATGAGGTTGCTCCGGCACAGCACGAGCTGGCTCCGATCTATGCAGAGTGCAACGTGGCTGTAGACCACAACCATATTATTATGACTACACTGAAGAAGGTAGCCTGCCAGCACGGTCTGTACTGCCTGCTTCATGAGAAACCCTTTGCCGGTGTCAATGGTTCCGGTAAACACAACAACTGGTCTATCACTACTGATGACGGCATCAACCTGCTGGATCCGGGCAAGAAACCTCATGAGAACAAACAGTTCCAGCTGGTTCTGGCTTGTATCCTGAAAGCCGTAGATACTCATGCAGATCTGCTTCGTGAATCTGCTGCAGACGTTGGTAACGACCACAGACTTGGTGCTAACGAGGCACCGCCGGCCATTATTTCCATCTATCTTGGTGAGCAGCTGGATGACGTGGTTACACAGATCATTAAGACAGGATCCGCAGATCACAGTCTGAAGGGCGAGAGCCTGGAGACCGGTGTATCTACTCTTCCGGATTTCCGCAAGGATGCTACCGATCGTAACCGTACATCACCCTTCGCCTTCACCGGCAACAAGTTCGAGTTCCGTATGGTTGGTTCCAAGGATTCCATTTCCGGACCCAACGTAGTACTGAACACTATCGTTGCAGAAGCTTTTGCTGAGGCTTGTGAGGTTCTGGAAAATGCAGATGATTTCGATGCTGCACTGAATGATCTGCTGAAGAAATGGTTCACTGAGCATCAGAGAATCGTATTCAACGGCAATGGTTATACAGATGAGTGGGTAGCTGAGGCTGCAAAGAGAGGACTGCCCAACATCAAATCCATGGTAGATGCTATTCCGGCACTGACAACAGACAAGGCTGTTGCTCTGTTTGAGAAATTTGGCGTATTTACAAAGGCTGAGCTGGAATCCCGTGCAGAGATCCAGTATGAGACCTATGTAAAGGCTATCAATATCGAAGCTAAGACCATGATTGATATGGCTAAGAAAACCTTTATTCCGGCTATTATCAAATACACTACATCTCTGGCAGACTCCATTATTGCTGTTAAGGCCTGCGGCGTAGATCCGGAGGTTCAGACTGAGCTTCTCCAGAAGATCAATGTATATCTGAAAGAGGCACAGAAGGCTCTGGCAGAGCTGGAAGAGGTTACTGCAAAGGCAGCAGCTGTAGAGGATACAGAGAAGGCAGCCAGAATGTACCACGATGTGGTTATGCCGGCTATGAGCGCTCTTCGTGCTCCTGTAGATGCTATGGAAGTTCTGGTTGATAAGAAAGATTGGCCTGTACCGGCTTACAGCGATCTGATCTTCGAGGTATAAGTAAATACTTGAGCGTATGAACTGACAAGGCGCCTGTTTTTCACAGCATATGTGAAAAAACAGGCGCTTTTTGCTACAAAAAATTGCTCTCAGGAATCGTTTGACGTGTTATGTGGAGAATGATAGAATGAGTGCAATATAGTAGACAAAAATGGGGGAGGAGAGAAGGATGACCATCATAAATAGATTATCTGCCCTGCGCAGAGGGATGAAGGATCACCATATGCAGGCCTATATCATTCCTACGGATGATTTTCACGGTTCGGAGTATGTGGGTGAGTATTTTAAAACAAGAGTATTTATGTCCGGGTTTACCGGATCTGCCGGAACCCTGGTGGTGACGGAGGAGGAGGCAGCCCTTTGGACCGATGGCCGGTATTTTCTCCAGGCGGAGGAACAGCTTAAGGGAACCACTATCCGTCTCATGAAAATGGGAGAACCCGACGTGGAGGAGATCCCGGAATATCTGCACCACCATTTGCCGGCAGGTTCTGTTATAGGCTTTGACGGCCGAACCATGACTACGGCCTTTGTAAGGAAGCTGTGCGAGGAAACAGAGGAGATGACCATAGTGGCCGATCAGGATCTGTGTGGAGAGATCTGGGAGGATCGACCGGCAATATCCTGTGGTAAGGTCTGGGAACTGGAAACCTCCCATGCCGGACAGAGCCGTGCAGAGAAGCTGGAGATCGTAAGAAAGAAGATCCGGGAACAGGAGGTGGATCTGCTGCTTTTGTCCTCCCTGGAGGAGATTGCCTGGCTGTTGAATCTCAGGGGCAGTGATGTGGATTACACACCGGTATTTCTCGCCTTTATGTTGATAAGTCGAAACCGGGCCAAGCTGTACCTTCATTCCCCTGCCATTTCCACGGAGACCCGTACCCATCTGGCACTGGATGGAGTGGAGCTGGATGAGTACGAGCAGGTATACACAGATCTCAGCAAAATTCCCGGAGAAAGAAGTGTATGGCTGGATCCTGACACGGCAAATTATCGATTATATGATGCGGTGCCGGAGGAGGAACAGCTGCTGCTTCGGGAAAGCCCTGTTATTTTGCTGAAGGCCATTAAGAACGAGCAGGAGATACGGCTGTTAAAGGAAGCCCATGTTAAGGATGGGGTAGCGGTGACCCGCTTTATGTACTGGCTGAAACACAGGGTTGGTCAGGAAGAGATAACGGAGATCAGCGCAGCAGAGAAGCTGCAGGAGTTCAGAAGGCAGATGGAGGGGTACAGAGAGGAGAGCTTTGAACCTATCATCGGCTACGGCCCTCATGGCGCCATTATCCATTACAGTGCCAGTGAGGAATCTAACTGCAGGCTGGAGGCCAGAGGCCTGTGTCTGGCGGATACAGGCGCCCACTACCATGAGGGAACTACGGACGTCACCAGAACCTTTGTGCTGGGGGAGGTTACACCCGAGGAGAAACGGATGTTTACCCTGGTGCTTCAGGGACATCTTCAGCTGGGAACGGCGAAATTCCGCTACGGTGTCTGCGGTCAGAACCTGGATTATCTGGCCAGAGAGCCCCTGTGGCGGGAAGGCCTGGATTATCGGCATGGCACGGGCCATGGAGTAGGCTTCTTACTGAGTGTGCATGAGGGGCCTCAGCGGATCCAGTGGCGTGTTTCCGACCAGAGTCCGGCGATACCTTTGGAGGAGGGCATGGTGATCTCCAATGAACCGGGGGTATATCTGGAAGGCAAATTTGGTGTGCGCCATGAGAATCTGCTGCTTTGCCGCAAGGCAGAGAAAACGGAGTATGGTCAGTTCATGACCTTTGAGAACCTGACCATGGTGCCCTTTGACAAGGAAGGTATCGATCTGGAGCTGATGACAGAGAAGGATATAGAGCGGCTGAACGCCTATCACAAAGAGGTGTATGAGACCCTGTCTCCCTGGTTTACGGGAGAGGAGAAGCAGTGGCTAAGAGAAGTTACGCTGCCGTTGACAAAATAGGGAATAGCTATGGACAAAACAAATATCATCAAAATATATGGGGAAAACTACAGAGAAATGACCCGGCAGCTGCTGGAAACCTGGGATCTGGCGGCAGAAATAGGAGATAAAAACACCTGTGTCGGTATAAAACCGAATCTGGTATCCCCCTCGGAGGCTTCCTGGGGAGCCACTACCCATCCTGAGATCGTGGCGGGGATCATTGCCTATCTCCAGGAGAAGGGGTATGACAATATTGTGATGCTGGAGGGCTCCTGGGTAGGGGACCGGACCAGCGAGGCCTTTCAGGTCTGCGGTTACGATGCCCTGGTACAGGAATACGGTGTCCCCTTCTGGGATATGCAGAAGGACAAAGGGGTGGAGCGAGATTGCGCCGGCATGGACCTGCATCTTTGTGAAAGGGTGGAACAGATCGATTTTCTGATCAATGTGCCGGTGTTGAAGGGCCATTGCCAGTAAGCCTCGCAGAGTGCGCGGAGCGCAGGCCGCATCCCGCTCGAAAAACGGCTTCGCCACTTTTTGACCGTCCCGCCTCGCCGTTTGCCCGGGCGGACGACGGGAAAAAGAGAAAATGAAGAAAATTCCCCCAATTTTCA
>CAZUBP010000164.1:0-4020 GCA_964618605.1 uncultured Lachnospiraceae bacterium
ACGACTGCTGCCGGAACGATACCGGAACCGCCGAAGATCAGCTGAACGAACTGGGGAAGTCCCACCAGCACACCACTGTTGGAGCCAAGGCCATAACCAAAGCCAAGAGCTACGGAAACGATGGTGATACTTCTGGGTGTCATCTTCTCCTTGGTGATCAGTTGGATACCGCTGACAACGATAGAGGAGAACATCATAACAGCTGCACCACCCAGTACACTCTGAGGCATAATGGAGATCAGGGCTGCCAGTTTCGGGAACAGACCGCAGAGGATCAGGAAAATCGCACCTGTGGCAAGAGCAAAACGGTTTACGATCTTTGTCATGGTTACCAGACCAACGTTCTGGCTGAAGGAGGTGTTGGGCAGTACACCGAAGATGGCTGCCAGACTGGAGCCAAGACCGTCACAGATAACACCACCGGACAGCTCGGTATCTGTAGCCTCTCTGTCCATACCACCGACAATAACACCGGAGATATCACCTACTGTCTCTACAGCGGTAACAATAAACATAATGCAGATAGGCACGATAGCTCTCACATCAAAGACCAGCTTCACCGGCATAATGCTGGGAACAGCAAACCAGCTGGCATCGGCAACCTTCTGCCAGTTCAGCACCCAGGCCTTGGTGTATTCCACACCATCTGCTGTAACGCCGGTGTTGGGAAGTACTATACCCATGATAGCGGCTACGATATAGCCTACGATAATACCGATCAGAATGGAGGAGGCACTGGTAATGCCCTTAGTTCCATGCTTTAACACAACAATAACCACCAGTACGATAGCGCCCAGTACCAGATTCTCCAGAGAACCGAAGTCATTGGCACTGCTGCCGCCGCCGAAGGAATTTACACCTACGGAAATCAGGGAAAGACCGATGGACAATACTACGGCACCGGTAACTACCGGAGGGAAGAAACGACGCAGGGGCTTTAACAGTAATCCCAGAACGCCTTCAAAAAGACCGCCGATGAGGGATGCTCCCATGATCGCACCGTAGGCCAGCACACCGCCGCCCATAACGGCAGACACACTGTTGCAGACACCGATAAAACCGGAGCTTGTACCCATGATGATGGGCACCTTGCCGCCTACCGGGCCGATGGAAAACAGCTGAATCAGAGTTACAATACCGGCAATCAGCATGGCGTTCTGCAAAAGAGCCACCTGCACATCTGCATATTCTGTACCGGAGCCTATACCGCAGGCTGCCGTGATCAGCAGAATGGGGGTCAGATTACCTACAAACATGGCCAGTACATGCTGCAGACCCAGCGGAATGGCCTTTTTCAGGGGAAGCTTGCCGTAAAAATCGTACTCGGCACCCTTGTTTTCATTTTGGTTCATTTTCTCGTCTCCTTATCCTTTGTTGTGGAAGGTTTATAAGTACCAACAATCTATGCTTCCAATTTATTAAACATGCTTATTATAACCATTGTTACTCATAATGTATATATTAAATTTAAAAAATATAGGATTTTTTTCAGGGCAAAACGCTGATTTCCTTTTCTCCCCGGGGAAGGATCTCTCCCACGATGGCTGCCGGTGCCCCGGCCTCCCGTAATTTTGCCAGAAGCGCCCCGGCCTGTTCCCCGGGCACGGCGATCAACAGTCCCCCTGAGGTCTGGGGATCAAAGAGCACCTCCTCCATGGCAAAGGAAATATCCTGAAAATCCACGAATTTTTCCACATGATTTCGATTTTTCTGTCCGGCTGCCGTCAGAAGGAATTCCTCCGCATGGTGAAGGGCCTCCCGGATCACCGGCACCTGTCCGGCATAGATCCTGCAGGAAAGCCTGTCATGCATCATCTCATGGAGATGACCCAGAAAGCCGAAGCCGGTAACATCGGTGCAGGCATGGACGGTAAACTCATGGCAGATCTCGGAAGCCTTCTTATTTAAAGTAGTCATGGAGGAGATAGCCTCCGCCATAGCCTCTGAGGAAGCCTCGCCTACCCGGTTGGCGGTACAGATGATTCCCACCCCCAGCTTCTTGGTGAGGATCAGCCGGTCTCCCGGCATGCCCTGATCGTTGGCGTAGATCCTGTCAGGATGAACGGTGCCCATCACGGAGAGTCCGTATTTGATCTCCTTGTCCGCAATGGAATGGCCTCCCGCCAGGGTGCCTCCCGCTTCTATCACCTTTTCCGAACCGCCCCGAAGCACCTCTCCCAGGACGTTCAGATCACCGTTCTCCGGAAAGCATACGATATTCAGAGCCGTTTTCACCGTACCTCCCATGGCATAAATATCACTGAGGGCATTGGTAGCTGCGATCTTTCCAAAGGTGTAGGGATCATCCACCATAGGCGGAAAAAAATCCAGGGTCTGCACCACGGCTATATCGTCGCTGATCCGATATACCGCCGCATCATCCTTACTGTCGTAACCGATGAGCAGATCTTCATCCCGCTCTCCTCTGGGAAGCTTTTCCAATATATGGGACAATACGCCGGCTCCCAGCTTTGCGGTACAGCCGCCGCCCCGGCAAAATACGATCTTTTCTTCCATACCAGATCCTCCTTCCCGGCTGTTTACCGGGTTTCTGGCTTATATATACTACATACTTTCCCACAGTGTCAATTTATCACAACAAAAAAAGGCAAAAAAATAAGCCCGATCGATTCTTTTTTCTCTCGATCGAGCTTATGAATGAATTTCTTTTAATTTCATCTTCATACACCTTCGACTTTCTCAGATTATGGGGTAAATCGTCAAGTTTTTGTTGGACCGTACCTCCTTGTTCAGTTTCCAAAAGCCATCCCTACGGACCTCTGCCTTTCATATCAATCATCTCCTTTAAGGTTTCTGTATATATAAACTCTGAAAGAGATTTTCTGATTGTATTTTCGCTATTCCATCGGTCTATCCTTCTTTCGTTAGATTATGTGGATGTTTTTCTTTTGTTGTTATGAATATACCATTGATCCTTTCTTTTGTCAACCATCTTTTTGTTTTTTCTTAAATATTCAGAATATTCTGTTAATGTGCACAGAATTATACAATAATAGCAAAGGGCAGACACAGGTTTTATCTCCCGGGTCTGCCCTGCAAGGCTTACAAATACTGGGTGTATTCCAGCCGTTCTTTGTTTGGTCCCTCTGTCAGGAAATACTTGATGCCCTTTCCCCAGAAGGTGGGGAGGCAGGTAATGCCTTCCAGGATCTTTACATCCAGAGAAGTAATATGCTCGTAGGCCGCCTCAATATCCAGCACGTTCATGGCGATGTGATCCACCACGCCGGTCACCTCGGACACCTGATCCGACTCATAGGTCTCAATGATCAGATCCTTCCATTTCAGAAAGGCCACCCGATTCTCTCCGTTCATGGTTTCATGGGCCAGGGTAAAACCGATCATCTGATAATAGGCGATGGTCTTATCAATATCCTTTGTGGGGATGCCCAGATGCTGCAATCCGGTTAAATTGTCTTTCCATTCCATAGCTTTGTCTCCTTTTCCCTGTTTCGACGTCGTTTTCGCTACTGACAGCATACCACATTGCCAAATAATAGGAAACACCTTTCTCTTTCTCTGTATATTTGCCACAGATTCCCTGGAAATTTCCTTAACTTTTTCGTAAATACCAATTGCTGTTTTAAGTTTGCGCTTGTATAATGTTTAGTAATAGTATACAGTTGTCCTTTTTTTATTGATTTTGGGGCGTGTTATGAAAAAAAGGTCTTTATTTCAAACGATACTTATCCCACAGATGGGACTGATCCTGTTGGAGATCCTGCTGCTGGTGTGCTGCATTTTCGGCAGCAGTATGCTCACAAATCTGGAGCAGAATGAAGTGGATGTGGTCAACGAAAAGGTCATCAGTCGGACTGTTGATCTGGAGAATGCCATGAACTACAACTGGGCCAATCTGGACTATGTAGTAGACCAGGTAAACGACAGTGCCGAAAAGCTGCTTTCCTCCGGTTCTATTTCCCTGGATACTCTGGACGATGACGCTCTGTCGGCAGCTCCGCTGCTGGATCAGGTGGCTATCAATCTGTATAATATGAT
>CAZUBP010000165.1:0-3960 GCA_964618605.1 uncultured Lachnospiraceae bacterium
AGTAAGTTCCCCTGGCTGGAGGAACAGTATCGTAAGCTGTCTCTGGAGCTGTACCAGCAGAAGGCGTCAGGAATCTCCATGCTGTTTTCTCCGGGCTTCCTGTTCTGGGTCTATGCCTATGCCTGTGTTTATCTGTTATGGAAGAAAGAAGCAAAGAAGTTTATCCCCCTGGCACTGATCTTCCTGCTGTGGCTGACGGTGCTGCTGGGGCCTACCTGCCTGGTGCGGTATGTACTGATCCTGTGGTTTGCCCTGCCGGTGTTTGTCTTTGTAATTTAAATATGGTATAGTGAGCGTTAGCGAGGAATTACTCATGAATCAAAAGATTAAGATAAATCAGGGAATAAAGATGATCATTTGGGCGGCGGCAGTGCTCCTTGTTTTGCTGATCTGGCCCGCCGGGGTGATTCACCGGACCGAGATATCCAAAAGTGATGAGGTGATCTTGCAGGAATCGGAGCCCATCAGCGTGGAACATAACGGAACCCAGATGTTTATTGCCCAGGGCAGCTATCTGGAGGCAGTAGACCTGTATGTGGCCAATGATATGGCAGGGGAGATCATTACCTTCCGTGTCTACGACAGTGCCTACAGCCAGCTTTGGGAAACTTTTTATACAGTAGAGGAAAATGCGGTTTTTCCCGGTTTTATCCATATTAAAGTGGGTCTGGAGACAGAGGAAGGCTGGGAATATTACTATACGGTGGAAGGGCTCACCAGTGATCTGGTGCTTGCCTGTGAGGATACCTGGGAGGCGGATTCCTTTGCCAACGGCACCTTTGTTTACGGCGGAGAGGAGATGCCGGGGATCAATCTGATTGCCCGGTATCAGTACAGAGAGGCTCTTCCCTGGTGGCTGGATGTGGTTTTGGGACTGCTGATCCTTGGGATTGCAGTGCTGCTTGCCCGACTGACAGACAGGCTTTTTGCAGGAGTCTGGGCAGGGAAGAATAAAGAGATCAGAGTGCAGCAGTTGATTCAGTGGATTGCCAATCCGGTGCTTACTGTGGTCACATTAGCGGCATTGATTGCCGTTTTTCCGGGTAGAAAATTCGGTACCGGAATAGTCAATTACGGCTTCTATGATCTGGGCATACTGCTGACAGCGGCAGTGCTGTTTTTCGGGATCAATTACAAACGACAGGGCAGTGAGCTGCTGATGAGCAGGGAGATTTTTGTCCGTAAGTGGCCCCAGTGGGCGATGGCGGTGTGCTTTGCCGGAGTGCTCTGGTCCTGTTACGAATACATGAACGGTCTCTATGACATCTACCATGAATATGCCGCCTGCAAGCTGATTATATGGTTTGGACTGGCCTTTTTGTGCACCCTGAAGAAAAGGGATGTGTTAAAGCTGTGGAATCTGATCTACCTGGTTATCGCCTGTATCTGTGGTTATTTCTATGCTAAGCCCTGGGTCGGCGTGGAGGAACAGGAAGAGCTGTATAAGCTGGCAGCGGGAGTGGGGATCATTGCCGGGCTGGTGATCTTACAGATTGTGGTTTCTCTGATCCGTCTGCTCAGAAAGCAGGAAAGATCCACGGCAAAGGTGAATCTTCCCCTCTTTGGCACGCTGGTGCTGCTTCTGGCGTTAATGGTGTTTTTTGCCAATACCCGTTCCTGGCCCATACTGGTGGCTGTTCTGTTTGGCTGTTTTTATTACCGGATGTGGCTCTGGGATGAGCGGGATGGGCTGATGGAGATCTTTACCAATGGGATTATCCTGAATTTTATTTATACAGTAGGCTATTGTCTGGTGCACAGACCCTATCATCGCTATCGGTTTAACCGGTATGGTCTGGTGTTTCATACCGTAACAGTGACAGGCTATTACCTGGCTCTGGTGCTTTGCGGGGTTACTGTCGGTCTGGTGGTGAGATACCGGAAAACGGGACGTTGGCGGGACTGCTGGAAACAGCTTAGCCTGCTGGGCATGGGCAATGTCTATCTTTTCCTGACGCTGTCCAGAACGGGATATCTTGCAGCCTACGCCATGGAGCTGTTTATCTGCGTTTTTGTCTCCTGTGTCTGGGAGAAAAAGAAGCTGACCGGCATGATGAAAAGCCTGGCAGCAGGCATAGGGGTAAGCCTGGTATTTTTCCCCATTGTATTTACCACCCAGCGTATCCTTCCGGCAGTATTTGACGACCCGGTGTATTCGGAGCTGGAAATCTGGGATTATACCATTGAAAAAGGAGAATCATCGGATTCGCAGCTGTATATGGATGTGGAGTATTTCCTCCGTCTGGCAGCCTATAAGCTGTTTGATGTTGAGATTCCGGGACAGGCTCAGGGGATTTACCGGGACGGACCCGGGGAGACTCTTCTGGCTTACCGGCTGGAAAATCTGGACAAACCGGTTTATGCCGCGGGGATTTCTTCTGCCCTGGTATCGGATACGGATATGGATTCGGATTATGACCTGTCCAACGGGCGGCTGGAGATTTTCCGGGAATATATCGGAAAGTGGAACCTTACCGGACATGACGAGATGGGCTTTACTTTCCCCGACGGCAGCGTGTCCGTCCATTCCCATAATACCTACCTGCAGGTGATTCACGACCATGGGCTCATCACCGGTGCGGTATTTTTGATCTTCGGTATCATGAGCTTTGGTTATGCCCTGGTTCACTATTGTAAACGAAAAGAAAAACAGCCCTATCTGCTGCTGACGGTAGCAGTGATTACGGCGTTTGCTCTTGCGGGTATGGTGGAGTGGATATTCCATCCCTGCAACCCCTTCGGATTTGCGATATTTATCGTCATTACGCCTCTGCTGTTTGAAACAAAGGGAGCACAGAATAAGTCCTTGTTTCCCGAAAAAGCAGAATAAGAGCAGACTGTGGAAAGGCATGGTTAATATAAAATGAAAAAAAGAAACTTGAATTATCAACTGCTGTACAGAAGAACCAGCCTGATGATCTATGATGTGGCGAGTGTGCTGGTAGCCAGCTTCCTTGCCATCGCCATGAGATATGAATTTGAATATGATATGATCCCACCCTATTTTGTGGAGACCATTGTTCGGTTTTTGCCCTTCAATATTGTATGCACGCTGATCATTTTCTATATTTTCCGGCTGTATCACAGCCTCTGGGCCTTTGCGGGGGAAAATGAGCTGCAGAATATTGTGGTGGCCTGTTTTCTTTCTTCGGCAGTCAACGGTGTGGGTCTGTACGTGGTAAGGGTCCAGCCCAAGGCAGTGCCGGACAGCTATTATTTTATGTATACCTTTCTGCTGATCACCCTGATCTTTGCCAGCCGGTTCTCCTATCGGTTTTTCCGCAGCAAGAAACGCAGGATGCAGAACAAGAAAAATACCACCAGGGTAATGATCATCGGTGCAGGTGAGGCGGGCAATGCCATCATCAAGGAAATCGTAAGCAGCAATTTTTCCACCATGACCATTGGCTGTATTATTGACGATGATTCCAAGAAATGGGGCAGTTTTATTCAGGGGATCAAGGTCGTAGGGGGCCGGGACAAGATCCTGGAATGTGTGGATGTGTATAACATTGACGAGATTTTTGTGGCTATACCTTCCGCATCCCGAAGCACCATCAGGGAGATCCTGGATATCTGTAAGGAAACAGAATGTAAGCTGCGTTCCCTGCCGGGAATTTATCAGCTGGTCAATGGCGAGGTAAATGTAAGCCAACTGCGGGATGTGGAGGTAGAAGACCTGTTGGGCAGAGATCCCATCCACGTAGATCTGGACTCCATTCTGGAATATGTCAGTACGAAAGTAGTGCTGGTTACGGGAGGGGGCGGCTCCATCGGCAGCGAGCTGTGCCGGCAGATCGCCCAGCACAATCCCAAACAGTTGATCCTGGTAGATATCTATGAAAATAACGCCTATGACGTACAGCAGGAATTAAAATATAAATATCCTGAGCTGGATTTGGTGGTCTTAATCGCCTCTGTACGAAATACCAATAGAATGAATGCTATTTTTGAAACCTA
>CAZUBP010000166.1:0-3951 GCA_964618605.1 uncultured Lachnospiraceae bacterium
GTGTAGCTGCTACCGAGTGGGGTCCTGACGGCATCAATGTCAATGTGGTATGTCCCCTTGCCTGGACGTCTATGCTGGAGGGCTGGTCTCAGGCCAATCCGGAAGCCTTCAAGGCCAACGTACATATGCCGCCGATGGGCCACTACGGCAACACCGAGCTGGAGATCGGTCGTGTCTGCGTACAGCTGGCATCTCCGGACTTCAAATATATGTCCGGCGAAACCCTGACACTGGAAGGCGGTATGGGACAGAGACCGTAACAAAAGGGTAAAAAAATCGGGAAGATCGGCAACCGTCGATCTTCCCTTTTTCTTTATTGTTTACTATTGTTGTGTGCTTTGGGCCTCTTCCGGATTGATGGGGGTGCAGACAAATTTCAGCAGCACCAGAACCAGCAGCATGAGGATAATAGCCACGGGCAGACAGATAAATACATTCTGTACAAATCCGGCGATCACATAACCTACAAAGGATACCGCAGCGGCCACAATAGCGTAGGGCAGCTGGGTGGATACATGATTTACATGGTCACATTGGGCTCCCGCCGAGGCCATGATCGTCGTATCGGAAATCGGGGAGCAATGGTCACCGCAGACAGCACCTGCCATACAGGCGGAAATGGAGATGATCATCAGCTCGTGGTTGGTTCCCTGGAATACAGCTACAACGATGGGGATCAGGATACCGAAGGTTCCCCAGGAGGTACCTGTGGAGAAAGCCAGGAAGCAGCCTACCAGGAAGATAATAGCCGGCAGGAACTTCTGCAAGTCACCGGCAACGGAGGCCATACCTGTGGAAACAAAGACGCTGGCGCCCAGGCTGTCAGTCATAGCCTTCAGTGTCCAGGCCATGGACAGGATCAGGATAGCGGGAACCATAGCTCTGAAGCCCTCAATAAGGCAATCCATACAGGCCTTGAAGGGAAGGACCCGACGAATAAGATATACGATAATGGTGATGATCAGGGCGAAGAAGCTGCCTACAGCCAGACCTACGGAAGCATCACTGTTGGAGAAAGCACTGATAAAGCTTTCACCGGCAAAGAAGCCGCCGCTCCAGATCATACCCAGTATACAGCAGATGATCAGCGTCACAATGGGTAATACCAGATCTATAACCGTTCCCTTGGCGTTTACGTTGACGCTCTCTTCCTTTCCTGCAAAGGGATGTTCCTCTTCTGAGAACAGGTCTCCCTTCAGGGCATTTTTCTCGAATTTGGCCATGGGACCGAATTCCACCTTCAAAAGAGCCATACCGATCATCATCACAATGGTAAGGATAGCGTAATAGTTGTAGGGAATAGCACTGACAAAGAGAGCCAGTCCGTCCTCACCCTCTACAAAGCCGCTGACTGCAGCTGCCCAGGAGGAAATAGGAGCGATGATACAGATGGGGGCTGCCGTGGCATCGATCAGATAAGCCAGCTTTGCCCGGGATACGTTGTGACGGTCAGTTACCGGACGCATAACGCTTCCTACGGTCAGACAGTTGAAATAATCATCAATAAAGATCAGAACACCCAGAAGGATCGTCGCCAGCTGTGCGCCCACTCTCGTCTTGATGTGTTCACTGGCCCAACGACCGAAGGCTGCGGATCCTCCCGCATTGTTCATCAGGGCAACCATGGTTCCCAGCAGCACCAGGAAGATCAGAATACCCATATTGTAGCCATCAGACAATACGCTGATGAAGCCGTCGGTAAATACGTGGGTAATGGTTCCCTCAAAGGAGAAACCGGAGTACAGCAGACCACCTACCAGAATACCCAGGAAAAGTGAGCTGTACACTTCCTTGGTGATCAATGCCAGTACGATGGCAACCAGGGGCGGAAGCAATGCCCATGCGGTAGCGTAGTAACCGGGAAGGGCCTGTGCTTCTTCCTCTGCGGCATACACCAGCATCGGGCACAGTACTGCGATCAGTGCCACTGCCAGGATCAGCAGAGGTTTTCTTTTGTTTTTCAGCAGTTTTCTCATGTTGTTTCCTTTCTCTTAGTAATGCGTTATTGTATAAAAACTCTTAAAAACAGTATACGTTCATTTTCGTTATTTGAAAAGTATGAATTATAGGGATTTTCCCGTTTTTCCGGGCAATTTTGCCTATACTTTGCCCTTTTCGGCTGATATAATGAAGTTCATGGATTTTGCAGGCGTCTGTCAGGCGCCGATAAGGAGGAAGCACTATGCGACTGGAAGCTGTGCAGCAAAAGCTGCGGGATAAAAATATTACCTTTACCTATACAGAGGAGGATGGCTGCGGCAGCATCGATTTCATGCACCGGGGACTCTCCTATCACATCTGGGAATATGCCGATGAGGGGGATCCCGTAGGTGTGGAAACCAATCTGATGCACGCCGGAAAAAGCGAGGACGTGGAAGGGGATTATGAAACTACCCTGTGCGGCTGGATCCGGGAATATTTTTAATGACATTTTTTACATACTAAATGCTCCCGAAACAAGGCGTTCCGGGAGCATTTTGATTTGCTTAATTTTACTGCTGAACAGCTTTGAAGGCTTCGTCCAGATCAGCAATGATATCGTCGATATGCTCTGTACCGATGGACAGACGGATGGTGCTCTGGGTGATACCTACATCGGCCAGTTCTTCATCTGTCAGCTGGCTGTGTGTTGTGGTTGCCGGATGGATAACCAGAGATTTCACATCAGCTACGTTGGCCAGCAGAGAGAAGATCTTCAGATGATCGATGAAGGCGTAAGCTGCATCCTTGCCGCCCTTGATCTCGAAGGTGAAGATGGAAGCACCGCCGTTGGGGAAATATTTCTCATACAGGGCATGATCCGGATGATCCGGAAGAGAGGGATGATTAACCTTCTCTACCAGGGGATGTTTGGTCAGATATTCAACTACCTTCTTGGTGTTCTCTGCATGACGCTCCAGACGAAGAGACAGTGTCTCTGTACCCTGAAGTAACAGGAAAGCTGCGAAGGGTGAGATCGTAGCACCGGTGTCACGAAGGAGAATAGCACGGATATAGGTAGCGAAAGCAGCCTTTCCGGCAGCCTCGGTGAATTTTACGCCATGGTAGCTGGGGTTGGGCTCAGAGATCCAGGGATATCTTCCGGAAGCAGTCCAGTCAAAGGTACCGCCGTCTACGATAACACCGCCCAGAGTAGTACCATGTCCGCCGATGAACTTGGTAGCGGAATGAAGAACGATATCTGCACCGTGCTCGATGGGACGGATCAGATAGGGTGTACCGAAGGTATTATCAATAACCAGAGGCAGACCGTGTTTGTGAGCGATCTCTGCCAGTGCGTCAATATCCGGAATATCGGAGTTGGGGTTGCCCAGTGTCTCGATATATACAGCTTTGGTGTTGGGCTGGATAGCATCCTCTACCTCTTTCAGGTTGTGGGCATCTACGAAGGTAGTGGAGATGCCGTACAGAGGCAGTGTGTGTGCCAGCAGGTTGGAAGTACCACCATAGATGGTTTTCTGAGCTACGATGTGCTCGCCCTTAGCTGCCAGTGCCTGGATAGCGTAGGTGATAGCTGCAGCACCGGTAGCTACAGCCAGACCGGCTACACCACCCTCAAGAGCTGCGATACGATCCTCGAATACACCCTGAGTGGAGTTGGTCAGACGGCCATAGATATTACCGGCATCAGCCAGACCGAAACGGTCAGCAGCATGCTGGGAATTACGGAATACATAGGATGTTGTCTGATAGATCGGTACGGCTCTGGCGTCGGATGCCGGATCCGGATTCTCCTGTCCTACGTGTAACTGTAAGGTTTCAAACTTATATTTGCTCATTGGTTTATTCTCCTGTTCTTATTATTTTTCCTTATGGTTTTTAATCTACGAAAAGTGCTGTGGAGTAATATCTGTCTCCACTGTCGGGAAGCAGGGCAACGATCAGTTTGCCTTCATTCTCCGGACGTTTTGCCAGTTCAATAGCTGCAGATAATGCTGCACCGGAAGAAAT
>CAZUBP010000167.1:0-3911 GCA_964618605.1 uncultured Lachnospiraceae bacterium
CAAGGGCAAAATGAAGGAGATACCCAAAAATCGGTCATATGATGCCATATCTTGGACATCAGCATAAAAATCAAGCTGAAAAAGTCCAAAGGACGCCCGCCAATGCCACAGATTGGACATCAGCAAGAAAATCGAGCTGAAAAAGTCCAACCATCACCCCCCGGAAGCTCATTCCGAAAATATCCGCAGCGTGGGGGAAATCCTTGTGGAAGGTTTCCGGGAAATATGCTATACTTTTAACGAACTTAGAAAAGCAACAAAGGGGCCTTTTGCACAGCGCCTGTGCGGAGGGCTTTTTTCTTGAAAGTATAGATGAGGAGTCGGTATTGTGAAGAACAGACAAAAAGGTATGCTTTGTATTGTGGCATCGGCATTTTTCTTTGCCAGCATGAATATATGTGTAAGACTTGCGGGGGATTTGCCCTCCATACAGAAAAGCTTTTTCCGGAATTTTATCGCCATGCTTTTTGCCCTGGTGATCCTGCTGCGCAGCGGGGAAAAGATCCATTACAAAAAGCAGGATCTGCCCATGCTTTTTTTGCGATCGATTTTCGGTACGCTGGGCATCCTCTGTAATTTCTATGCGGTGGATCATTTGCTGGTGAGCGACGCTTCCATGTTAAATAAGCTTTCCCCCTTCTTCGTTATCATCTTTTCCGCAATTTTCCTGAAGGAAAAGGCCAACAGAGCCCAGAAGATTTCCGTGGTAGTGGCCTTCCTGGGTGCTTTGTTTGTGATCAAGCCTTCCATGGACGTTTTGCAGAATGCCGCTTCCCTGATCGGCGTGCTGGGTGGCTTAGGTGCCGGTATTGCTTACACCTGTGTGCGGCAGCTGGGCAAGCAGGGGGTAAAGGGAGCAAGAGTAGTGTTTTTCTTCTCCGGATTTTCCTGTCTGGTGCTGGTGCCCTATCTGGTATTTTGCTACCAGCCCATGAGCCTGCAGCAGGTTGCCTTTTTGCTGGGGGCAGGCCTGATGGCCGCAGGAGGACAGTTTTCCATTACGGCAGCTTACAATTATGCTCCGGCCAAGGAAGTGTCGGTATTTGATTACACTCAGATCGTCTTTGCCGCTATTTTGGGCTTTATTATTCTGGGACAGGTGCCGGACAGATACAGCGTGCTGGGGTATGTGATCATCATCGGTGTGGCTGTATGGAATTTCTGTCAGGGACGAAAACAGACGGCATAGTACCGATATACAGGGAGAAAAGGCTATGAAAACGACAAATACCATACAACAGAAACATCTCTGTGCGGGAATTCTGGCTCACGTTGATGCGGGAAAGACCACCCTGTCCGAGTGTCTGCTCTACGAGACAGGCAGCATCCGTAAAATGGGTCGGGTGGATCATCAGGATACCTTTCTGGACACGGATACCATGGAAAAGGAGCGGGGCATCACCATATTTTCCAAACAGGCCCAGATGCAGTGGGAAGATACGACCATTACCCTGCTGGATACCCCGGGGCATGTGGATTTTTCCGCAGAGGCGGAGCGGGTGCTGCAGGTGCTGGATGTGGCTATTCTGGTGATCAGCGGCAGTGACGGTGTCCAGGGACATACGGAAACCCTGTGGAAGCTGCTGAAACAGCATCAGGTGCCGGTGTTTCTCTTCATTAATAAAATGGATCTGGCAGGGGCTGACAAAGACAGCCTTATGGCAGAATTGAAAAACAGGCTCAGCGAAAGCTGTCTGGATTTTACCCACAGTGAGTCTCCGGAATTTTTTGAAAGTGCCGCCATGTGTGAGGAGGGGGCTTTGGAGGAATTTCTGGAGACGGAAAAGCTTTCCGGGGAAACCTTGGGGCGCCTTATTCGGGAACGCCGCCTTTTTCCCTGTTACTTTGGTTCGGCGCTGAAGGGAGAGGGAATCCGGGAGCTTTTGGCAGGAATTTCGGCCTACGGTGGGCAGAAAACCTGGGAAAAGGAGTTCGGTGCCCGGGTGTTCAAGATCGCCCGGGATGAACAGGGAAATCGACTTACCTATATGAAGATCACCGGAGGCAGTCTCCGGGTGAAAACCACCATCCATAACCGGGATACTCTGGGACAAAACGGACAGAAGGTGGCCCCGGAGGATATCTGGGAGGAAAAGGTAGACCAGATCCGTCTCTATTCCGGCAGCCGCTATACTCTGGTGGAGGAAGCGGTGGCCGGAACAGTGTGTGCTGTGAAGGGCCTGACCAAAACCTGGCCGGGACAGGCACTGGGCAGTGAAAAGGGTGTTACCCAGCCCCTGCTGCAGCCGGTGCTTACCTACACACTGGAACCGGAGGAGGGCTGCGACCTTCACCAGCTGCTGCAGAATCTGCGGCTTCTGGAGGAGGAGGATCCCCTGCTTCATGTGGTATGGCAGGAGAAAGTGAAGGAGATCCATCTGCAGCTGATGGGGGCTGTGCAGCTGGAAATCCTGAAACGCATGATTTGGGATCGCTTTGGGGTAGAAGTGCGTTTCGGTCAGGGACATATTATGTACCGGGAAACCATTGCTTCCACAGTGGAGGGAATCGGCCATTTTGAACCCCTGCGGCACTATGCAGAGGTACACCTTTTGCTGGAACCGGGAGAGCCGGGCAGCGGCCTTACCTTTGCCACAGCCTGCAGTGAGGATGTGCTGGATCTCAACTGGCAGCGGTTGATCCTTACCCATCTCATGGAAAAGGAACATCTGGGGGTACTTACCGGTTCCCCCATTACGGATATGCGTATCACCATATTGACGGGACGGGCCCATACCAAGCATACCGAGGGCGGGGATTTTCGGCAGGCGACCTACCGCGCTGTGCGGCAGGGACTGATGCAGGCGGAAAGCGTACTATTAGAGCCCTGGTACAGCTTTCGGCTGGAGGTTCCCACGGAACAGCTGGGGCGAGCTATGACGGACGTTCAGCGGATGAACGGTCAGTTTGACACGCCGGAAATGCTGGAGGACAGGGCCATATTGACGGGAAGTGCTCCTGTGTCGGAAATGCGGGAATATATGACGGAGGTGCACGCCTATACCCGTGGCCGTGGTCGTCTGACCTGCAGTCTGAAGGGCTACGCCCCCTGTCATAATGCCCAGGAAATCATAGAGGCGGTTGGCTATGACCCGGAGAGTGATGTGGAGAACACGCCGGATTCTGTTTTCTGCTCCCACGGTGCGGGGGTTATCGTGAAATGGGATCAGGTGCCGGAGCACATGCATATGGATCGAGTATACAAGGAAACGCCGAAAGAAGAGCCGGAGATTCAGGTAAACACCCGCCCGGCCCCGCCGGTGCCCAAGCATCACAGTGCCTATGGTTCCTGGGAGGAGGATCAGGAGCTGGAGGCCATCTTTCAGCGGACCTTTGGCTCCCGGGGACAGCGTCTGATTCCTTCCTATCATAGAAGCAGTCCAGCGGGAGGAAGCAGTGAGGCAGCCCGGGAGGCAGCTGCGGCTTATCGTGCCGCCCATGCCCGCCCCGCAGGGGAACAAAAGGACTATCTGCTGGTGGACGGCTACAATATTATCTTTGCCTGGGAGGAGCTAAAGTCGCTGGCAAAGGATAACCTGGACGCCGCCCGCTTAAAGCTGATGGATATCCTCTGCAATTATCAGGGCTTTACCCGGTGTGAGCTGATCTGTGTTTTTGATGCCTACAAGGTAAAGGGAGGCGCCGGTGAAGTGGGTATGTATCATAATATCCATGTGGTGTACACCAAAGAGGCTCAGACCGCCGATGCCTATATTGAGAAAACGTCGAAGGATCTGGCAAAAAAGCACCGAGTCCGGGTAGCTACCTCCGATGGGTTGGAACAGATCATTGTCCTAGGCCACGGTGCCATCCGAGTATCCGCCCGGGAGCTTCATGAGGAAATGGAGCGGATCGCCCAGGAACTGGAGCAGTATCTTAGTTAGGCCTTAATAAATTTAGCATTGACTTTT
>CAZUBP010000168.1:0-3887 GCA_964618605.1 uncultured Lachnospiraceae bacterium
CACCTCAGAGCCGAAAACCTCGGTGATCTCCTCCTCGGTCATTACCGTATCCTCCACAACATCATGTAGAATACCGGCTACAATTGTCTCCTTATCCATCTCCAGATCTGCCAGAATAATGGCTACACAAAGGGGATGAATGATATAGGGCTCTCCTGATTTGCGCAGCTGTCCCTCATGGGCATTCTTCGCAATGGTGTAAGCCTTCTCGATCATACTGATATCGTCTGAGGGGTGATATTTGCGAATACTGGCGATCAGCTCCTCATACAGCTTCTCCGGGCTGGTGAAATCCTCCATAGCCTTGACGCTTTTTTCCGTATCTTCTATATTTTTTATTTTTTCTTCGGTCGTCAACGCCCTGTTCTCATCCATGCTCTCATCTCCATCCCACGCTTGTGGTTACTTATTTTCCCTCATAACTAATGACGCTTTCCACATCATATCCGGCAAGCTTTTCTCTTCCTTTGAGGCCTGCCAGCTCCATCAAAAAGGCGATCTTTACTACCTTGCCGCCCAGCTCCTCGATCAGCTTTACGGCAGCCTCCACAGTACCACCTGTGGCGATAAGATCATCCACCACGGCCACCTTCTGACCGGGCTTGATGGAATCCTTATGCATCTCAATCACAGACTGGCCGTATTCCAGATCGTAGCTCATCTCCACGGTCTCCCGAGGCAGCTTACCCTTCTTACGTACCAGAACAAAGGGTTTATGCAGGTTGTAGGCCACCGGCATACCGAAAATAAAACCTCTGGATTCCAGGCCAACGATCACATCCGGATCAGAATCCTGGATCTTTTCCTGTAAAAGGTCAATGGCAAGGTGCAATCCATCCGCATCCTGCAAAACAGTCGTAATGTCCCGGAAAATAATACCCGGCTCCGGAAAATCCGGAATACTGGTAACATAATCTTCTATTTTTTTCATTTTCTTTCCCTTTTGCCTCCATCTGTAAAATATATATGTACATAATCAGATCATAAATTTTAGTATAGCATTGTCCTGTTTTTTTGACAAGTTTTTTGCCCCTGTCAACAGTAGCCCCGGATACAAATTTCCAGGCTTGTGTTTCCCCGGAAGGTATTCAGCTGGGGAGAATAGAGAATGGAGATCCTGTCCCGTCCCTCCAGCCACCGGTCAAACTCCTCCACATTGCCGAAATATACCGCCTCACACCGATAACCGTCCCCGGTAAGGAGCTGCATGCGCAGCACATTGCGGTTTTTCCCGATGATTCTCCGATTAATTACCTGTACCCCTTTTTCTGCGAAAAGGGGCCGGGTATTGCCCTTGCCGTAGGGCTCCAGGAGGGCGAACTCCTCCACCAGCTGTGGGGTAACATAGGAAATGGGCATGGCAACGTCGATACGCACCTTTTCCGTAAGCTCCTCCGGTGTCAGGGTACAGTTTTCATTCAGCCTTTTTCTGAAGGCCTCCACCTTATCCCGGGAGAGGGAAACGCCTGCCGCCATTTTGTGTCCCCCGTAGCGTTCCAGGAGATCATCGCACCGGGCCAGCTCCTGATACATATCGTACTCTTCTATGGAGCGGCCGGAGCCCTTGACCCCCGTTTCACCGTCAGTGAGGATATAAACCGGTCGATAATATCTTTCCCGGATTCTTCCGGCAATAATCCCGGCAATACTTTCATGACAATCCGGCAGGTAGATCACCAGCACAGCGTCATTTTTTACCGTGCCTGTCTCGATCTGCACCACAGCCTCATCTACCCCCTGCTCCGTCATGGCCTTTCGGCTGGCATTCAAAGCTACCAGCTCCTCCGCCAGAGCAGCGGCCTCCCCTTTATCTCCGGTGAGCATCAGGCGCAGCGCTCTGGCTGCTGTATCCAGACGACCGCTGGCATTCAGACAGGGACCGATGATAAAGCCGATATGGTAGGCCGAGGCCTTCTCCGGTTCTATCTGGTTGGCAGCAAACAGCGCCATAAGTCCCGGATTATCCGTGTGGGGCAGTCGTTTCAGCCCTTCCTTTACCAGTATCCTGTTTTCTCCCACCAGATCCATCACATCCGTAATGGTAGCCATGGCCGCATAGGGAAGCAGCTCTTCTATCCCGGTCACTCCCCGGTTGGCAAAGAGTACCTCCATCAGCTTGTAGGCTACCCCTGCACCGCAAAGGCCTTTAAAGGGATAGGGGCAATCCTGCCTGTGAGGATTAATGACCCCATCCGCCGGGGGGAGCTGGTCCTTCCCGTCAGCATCCTTTGGCACCTCATGGTGATCGGTAACCAGAACCGTCATGCCCAGTTCCTTTGCCAGAGCGATCTCCTCACCGGCGGCAATGCCGTTATCGCAGGTGAGGATCGTGTCGATCCCCTCCTCGTGGGCGTCCCGGATCATATTTTCATGAAGGCCGTAGCCTTCCTTTATGCGGTCGGGTATTCTGGCATCTGCATCCGCCCCCAGCCTTTCCAGGCCCTTCAGCAAAATGCAGGTGGACATAACGCCGTCACAGTCATAATCCCCCATAATGCGAATTTTTTTCTTTTCCCGGAGCTTTTCTTCCAAAATGCAGACAGTTTTTTCCATATCCTGCATTTTTCGTCCGTCCTCCAGATCACCAAGCCCGCCATAGAGAAAGCTCTCCATCTCTGCAAGGGTGGTGAGATCCCGGTTTCTCAATAACCGGGCCGTTACCTGATCAATATGAAAATGTTCGGCAATGGCTGTAAAATCCGCCCTTTTTGCCATCAGTATCCATTTTTTCTCTCTGTATGTCTCCAAACATCAGTCCTCATTTCCTGTATTGTTACTTTTTATGAAAAGAACTGCCGCAGCCAGCCTTCGCTGTCTGCGGCAGAATAGTATGCTATAGCTTATTTCTTCTTTCCGGTTTTGGTCTTAACCACATACCAGAGGGGACCTGTTACACATACGGAAGAATATGCACCACAGATGATACCCACCATAATGGGAAGAGCAAACTCACGGATGGAAGATACACCCAGGATCCAGAGCACAAATACCATCACAAAAGTAGTTAAGGAGGTATAGATACTTCTGGTCAGGGTCTGGGTAATACTGGTATTTACCACCAGCGCCAGATCCTTCTTACTGCTGCTGTTCAGGTTCTCACGAATACGGTCGAAAATAACGATGGTCGCATTGATAGAGTAACCTACGATAGTCAGCATACAGGCAATGAAGGTGGTACCTACGGATACACGGGATACGGCATAGAAGCCGAGAACTACCAGCACATCGTGCAGCAGGGCAATAACAGCACTGGAAGCGAAACGAATATCCTTGAATCGCAGCCAGATATACAGCAGCATGAAGATGGTAGCCACGATAACAGCCACAACAGCATCCCGACGCATCTCATTGGATACGGTAGCGGAAATACTCTGGGCGGAAATATCATCCTGCTCCACACCAAAGTCGTTAACCAGCATGTCCTCCATCTGCTCACGCTCATCCACGGTCAGTGTTCTGGTCTTGATGGTAACATCATTGGAATTTACCACCTTAACACAGGTGACATCCGCATCACCGGTAATCTCCTCAACCTTGGGATTAACCTGAGCCTCCAGCTCCTCCATGGACAGATCCTCGTTAAAGGTTACGGTCGTAGAGGTACCGCCTAAAAATTCCAGACTGTAATTCAGACTCTTGTCCGTGGTTGTCTTGCCGATACCCATGGCAATGATGGGCACCAGGATAGCCATAACCAGAGAGATGGTGAAGAAGATCTTTCTCTTTCCTACAAAGTCGATAACCTTAAGCTCTCTGGCTTTACCATAGAATTTCGGATCTCTGAAGCCTATGGCATAGAGGGCATAAACGATCAAACGGGATATTACAAGTGCTGTAAACATGGACAGCACAATACCAAGAGCCAGTGTCATGGCGAAGCCCTGTAC
>CAZUBP010000169.1:0-3881 GCA_964618605.1 uncultured Lachnospiraceae bacterium
TTTGTAGCCGCTGCTGAGGAAGAGGATCTGATCCAGGGCCGTGGTGATGCTTACTGTGGTCTGCTGAATGCCAGCTACAACCTGGCTCTGAGAAATGTAAAGGCTTACATTCCGGAGCATCCCGTAGGAACAGCCGGCAATCTGGCTGACAGAATCCATGAGTTCCTGCCCATCGCCCGTGCTGTTGTAGGCCTGAGCGAGTTAAAGATCATCTCCTTCGGACCCCGTCCCCAGAATTTCCTGGCATGCAACGCTCCTATTAAACAGCTGTACAACCTGGGCGTTGAGATCGAGGAGAATTCCGAGCTGGATCTGTTCGAAGCTTACAATAACCATGCCGGAGATCCCCGTATTCCGGATATCGCCAAAGAAATGGCTGAAGAGCTGGGCGAAGGCAACAAGAAGCCGGAGGTTCTGGAGAAACTGGCTCAGTATGAGAGCACTCTGCTGGATTGGGTAGAGGCTCACAAAGGCTATCGCAAATATGTGGCTCTTGCCGGAAAATGCTGGCCTGCATTCCAGACACAGTTCGGTTTCGTACCCTGCTACGTAAACAGCCGTCTCACAGGAAAAGGTATCCCGGTATCCTGCGAGGTAGATATCTACGGAACACTTTCCGAGTACATCGGACAGTGTGTCAGTGAGGATGTGGTAACTCTGCTGGATATCAACAATACCGTAACCAAGTCCATCTATGAAGAGGACATCAAGGGCAAATTTGATTACGATCAGGAGGAGACCTTCATGGGCTTCCACTGCGGAAATACCTGCTCCAAGAAGCTGTCCTTCCATGAGATGAGAAATCAGATGATCATGGCCAGAAGCCTGCCCGTTGAGGTAACCAACGGTACACTGGAGGGCGACATCGTTCCCGGAAATATCACTTTCTTCCGTCTCCAGAGTACAGCTGACGGCATCCTGCGTGCTTATGTAGCTAACGGCGAGGTTCTGCCGGTAGCCAGCCGCTCCTTCGGTGCCATCGGTGTGTTCGCTATTCCCGAGATGGCTCGTTTCTATCGTCACGTACTGGTAGAAAAGAATTATCCCCATCACGGCGCTGTTGCTTTCGGACATCATGGCAAGACTCTCTTTGAGGTATTCAAGCTGCTGGGTGTTGCACCGGAAGAGATCGGATACAATCAGCCTAAGGGTGTGAGATATCCCACTGAGAATCCCTTTATGTAAATTCCAGTGTAAGTGAATATAGGGCTCCCCACCGTATTTGTTGAAGGTACGGTGGGGAGCTTTTTATTTTGGCACAACATGAACCCGTCGGAGTGTCCCCTGTATAAGATATACGCATTCCGTTGCAATAACCGCTCCGCTGAGCCTCTGAAAGCGGGAATCGTGTTCAGCAGGGGCTTCCACGATTCCTGAGTCTCAGCTCCGCATTGCAAAAGTCATGCGTATACCTTATACAGGGGACACTCCGACGGGGCACAGGTTGCGGAGGGGAGAGGAAAATTCGGCATACGATAGGATAGGACTGCGGATCTTATACAGGGGGTGCTCCGACGGGACACAGGTTGTGGAGGGGAGAGGAAAATCCGGCATACGATAGGATGCGACTGTGAATTTTATACAGGGGCGCTCTGATGTTGCACACTTAATTTACGATAGAATGTACTTAAACGTTTTAGAACATATACTTGGAATGAAAATATCATAATATTGATATATTCTAGCGAATAACGTGGGGAATTTGATAATTTACAGAAAATATGATTTACGAAAAGTACGAAAACGATTAAGAAAAAACGAACAATACAATTTCGTGTATAAGTATAAATAGTAGCAAAATAACTAACAAATACAACGAAAAGAGAAAAAACAATTAAAAATTAAATAATAAAACTGAATAAAAAGTTGACAAATTAGGCACAATGACCTATATTTAATTATATCAAACGTTTAAGGACGTAAATCTAGAAAAGGAGATGCGATATGCCGTCACTAAAAGACATTGCGGTCGTCTGTAATGTGAGTATTGCTACGGTGAGTAAGGCCTTGAATGACCACAGAGATATCGGCGCAAGTACGAAGGCCAGAATTCGGGAGACCGCAAAAGAAATGGGATACCTTCCCAATGCCCAGGCCAGGGCATTAAAAACAAACCGAACACATAATATCGGTGTCCTTTTCACCGATGATTCGGGGTGTGGCCTGAAGCAGGATTATTTTTCCAATATCCTGGACACCTTCAAAAAAACCGTGGAAGAGCAGGGGTACGACATTACATTTATTAACAGCAGCCAGAAAGGCAGGAATGGTCTTACTATTCTTGAGCACTGCAAGTACCGTGGTTTTGATGGTGTGTTGATTCTGTGTGTGGATTTTCACGACTCTCAGGTGTTAGAGCTGGTGGAGAGTGATATCCCTATCGTAACGATTGACTACATGTTCCACAACAAGACCTCCATTATATCTAATAACGTGCAGGGCATGCGGGATCTCGTTACCCACATCTACAGCAAGGGCCATCGAAAGATCGCCTACATACATGGTGAAAACACCTCGGTAACGCAGAGTCGTCTGGCATCTTTTTATAAGACTGCAGATGAGCTGGGTCTGTCGATACCGGACGAGTATGTAAGGGAAGCAACCTATAGGAATACCAGAAAAAGCTATGAGAGGACGTTGGAGCTGTTGGCGCTTCCGGATCCTCCCACATGCATTATTTATCCCGATGACTTCTCCTGCTTCGGAGGCATTAATGCCATCAAGGAGCAGGGACTGGTGATTCCGGATGATATATCCGTTGTAGGATATGACGGAATCCGTTCCAGTCGCCATATTGAGCCGCAGTTGACGACTCTGTGGCAGGACGCAGATGCTTTGGGCGGAAAGGCAGGCACCATGATGGTGGCCCTGATCGAAAAGCCCAGAACGACCCTGGCAGAACAGATAGTGATTGACGGGTGCCTTTACGAGGGGAAAACGGTTAAAGAATTATCCCGTGATCTGCCAGAAGATTAAACGTGAGATGTTGTATGAGAACCTCCTATAAAGTATCAGTACAACCAAAGCAAAGACCCGCCGGTTAACCATACCGGCGGGCTTTGCTTTGTAAAAGATTATTTAAATTGGTGGGTGGCTTCGTTGTAGGTATAGCCTACGGAAGCCAGTTTTTCTTTGATCTCTCCGGGATCTGCATCCAGACGGCGGCAAAGACTTTCCAGATCGCCATCCTGATCCCGCAGCTGAGTGTTGATATAGCTTAACAGCATAATGGGGTCCTGAGGTATCATTCCACTTCTCCTTTCACCACATTTACGGTATGAGCCGCCAGCTTGCCATCCTCCAGATCCAGTACGATCCGGTCGCCGGGATGGATATTTCCGGCCAGGATCAGACGGGCTGTCAGTGTCTCCACATGTGTCTGGAGATAACGACGAAGAGGTCTTGCGCCGTAGGTGGGATCATAGCCGTTATCGATCACATACTGCTTGGCAGCGTCGGTGAGTTCCACAGTGAATTCCTGGGTAGCCAGAAGCTCGTTCAGCTTCTTCAGCTGGAGATCCACGATATATCCGATATCTTCCTTGGTGAGAGGCTTGAACAGAATGGTTTCATCCAGACGGTTCAGGAACTCCGGACGGAAGTGACTGCGCAGCTCCCGGTTCACAGCTTCTGCTGTCTCCGGCAGGATAGTGCCATCGGGAGAAATACCATCCAGCAGCAGAGCGGAACCAATATTGGAGGTCATAATAAGGATCGTGTTCTTAAAGTCTACAGTACGACCCTGGGAATCTGTGATACGACCATCGTCCAGCACCTGAAGCAGTACGGTAAATACATCGGGATGAGCCTTCTCTATCTCCTCAAACAGAACTCCGGAGCAGGGTTTACTCCGAACAGCTTCTGTAAGCTGGCCGCCCTCC
>CAZUBP010000170.1:0-3840 GCA_964618605.1 uncultured Lachnospiraceae bacterium
ATCCTCCAGGGTCATATAGCCGTGGGCGCTGTTTTCCTTGGGAATGGATACCGAGCCGGGATTCAGGTAGAGATTGTCCGTACCAAAGGGTTCCCAGGCAGGGATATGGGTGTGGCCGTGAAGAAGGATGTCTCCCGGTGCAAAGGGAAGGGGATTCTTCACATTGATCTTGTGGCCGTGGGTCACATACACCAGCCGGTTACCGGCAGTGATCACGCTGTATTCCGCCAGAATAGGGAAATCCAACACCATCTGATCCACATCACCGTCACAGTTGCCCCGGACACAGAGGATCTGCTCCTTTCTTTCATTTAACAGGCGCAGCACCTCCTTGGGAGCATACTCCTTCGGCAGATCGTTTCGGGGACCGTGGTAGAGAATATCCCCCAGTAAGAGCAGGCGATCCGCCTGTTCTCGATCAAAAGCCTCCAGCATCTTCCGGCAATACCATGCCGAACCGTGAATATCCGATGCAATCATCCATTTCATATGTTATACCTCATGTTTATTTCTTTTCTCTTTTGCTATCTCTGCCAGCATGGCAGTAAAATCCAGGGGTGCCCCGTCCAGGGCGGCTGACACCAGCTGTCCCTGTCCGTCGTACTCCAGCTTCAGGGAGAAAAAGCTGTCTCTCTCCTCCAGGAGCTTAAAGAAGATCTTGTCTCCCTCCCAGAGATTCAGTCCCCAGATATCCTCCTTGTCCACCCATTCCAGAACGCCCTCGTCGCAGGGAATGGGGGTTCCCGTAAAGTCGGTGGCTGTAAAAAGGTGCATGTATTCCGTCACCCCGTCCCCGGAGACAAAGGTAACGATACCCCGGAAACGGTACCGGGTCAGGTGATAGCCGGTTTCCTCCCAGACCTCCCGCAGAAGGCATTCCTCGGGACTTTCATCCGCCTCGAAATGGCCGCCTACGCCGATCCATTTATCCTTATTTATATCCTGCTTTTTCACTATCCGATGGAGCATCAGATACCGATGCTCCTGTTCTATGTAGCAAAGCGTGCTCATCTGGTTCATATTTGTATTCCCTTGTAATAAAAGGCTCCACCGGGCAGGACCTGGTGGAGCAATTCATAGCATGTACTAGGTTAGATCAGATCGTAAATATCAATATTTTCTCCGGTAAGACCTACATAGGCTCCTCCGGCTGCCTCACCGGACTGGGGATGAGCCAGCAGCCATTTATTTCTGGCGGTCATCCAGCCATCCTCTGTATTTAATACGGTAAACTTGGGCATCTCTGTGTTGGTACCCTTGGGAAGTACGATAATAACTCTGAAGCCCTCATCCTTCTTAGCGCTGCAGGGTGCGTAATGTAAGGTTGTGGCATACACCTCCACTGCTGTTCCTGCGGGACATTTAAAGGCTTTTACCTTGGCGGTATCCAGCTTACCCTCCACAATATCCTCTTTCTTTGCCAGCAGAAGAATAGCGTCATTTCCGGCGGGGATATTGATCTCGCTGTCTCTGTGATATTCCAGACAGTTCAATTTGGTATTTGTACCGTTGCAGTAACCGATCTGAATAGGCATACCGCCGTAGCAGTTGTCCTCCAGAACTGTTTTTACAGCCAGCGCTTCCAGCTTCTCATCCCCGGGCTCGTACACGGTACCCTCTGCCGGACAGGGAGAAACTTTCTCCAGGGTATCCAGAAGTTCTGTATAATCGTAGCCGTCAACCACACGGCCATAGGGTGCAAATTCAGGATCATTTACTGAATAGATAGTAAGACTCATGATAATTTCCTCCAGATTCTTTTTCTCCCATTTTAGTCCACAGGCCACGCTTCGTCAATTCACATTTTCATTGTCTTATTTGCACTTTTTTGCTGCCGACCATAAAAAAGGCCGAAAGCCTGTCTGCCTTCGACCCTTTATCCTATATTTTACGAAATCTCTGGTATCTGTGTTCCAGAAGCTCCTCTGTTGTCCGTGTACCGTAATCCGCCAGGAATTCCTCCATGGCCTGCTCCAGCACCCCGGCTACCTGGGGCAGTGTTTCCTCCGTCATCTCCTTCGGCTCCGGGATGATCCGGTCTATGCTGCCGCTTTTTAACACGTCTGCCGCCGTCAGCTTCATCACCTTTGCCGCCTCATCGGCCCGCTTGGCATCCTTCCACAGGATGCTGGCAAAACCCTCCGGGGAAAGAATGGAATAGGTGGCATTTTCCAGCATCCATACCTCGTCTGCCACAGCCACCGCCAGTGCGCCGCCGCTGCCCCCTTCTCCGATCACCAGAGAAAGTACAGGCACCTTCAGCTGGGAAAGTTCAAAGAGGTTGCGGGCGATGGCTTCACCCTGGCCACGCTCCTCGGCCTCCATACCACAGAAGGCTCCCGGGGTGTCCACAAAGCAAAAGACGGGGCGGTTAAATTTCTCCGCCTGCTGCATCAGACGCAAGGCCTTTCTGTACCCTTCCGGCTTTGGCATACCAAAGCCCCGGGCAATATTTTCCTTGGTGGTTTTTCCCTTTTCCTGCACGATCACCGTTACCGGCTGACCGTGAAACATAGCCACGCCCCCTACGATGGCGCCGTCATCTCCGTAAAGACGATCTCCGTGAAGCTCATGGAAATCTGTAAATAAAGCCCGGATATAATCGCTGCCTACCGGTCTGTCCTTCTTTCTGGACAGCTGTACTCTCTCCCAGGGGGTGAGCTGCCGAGTTTTAGAAGGCTGAGCGTTCTCTTCTGCCTGTTTTTCCGGTTCACGGCATATGGCTGTCATCTTCTTCTCCGGATCATGGATCCGCAGATATGCGGCGAGGGTTTCCCTCATGTCCGGTCGCTTTACGATCTCATCCACAAAACCGTGCTCCAGCAGAAATTCCGCCCGCTGAAAGCCCTTGGGCAGCTTCTGCTTCATGGTCTGTTCAATAACTCTCGGACCGGCAAAGCCGATAAGGGCTCCCGGTTCCGCCAGAATAATATCTCCCAGCATGGCAAAGCTGGCGGTGACGCCGCCGGTGGTAGGATCCGTAAGCACGGAAATATAGAGAAGTCCCGCTTCACTGTGTCGTTTTAAGGCTGCGGAGGTTTTGGCCATCTGCATCAGGGATACGATACCCTCCTGCATTCTGGCACCGCCGGAGCAGCAAAAAAGGATGACCGGCAGTCTTTCCTCTGTGGCACGTTCCACCAGTCTCGTGATTTTTTCTCCCACATTGTGTCCCATGCTGGCCATAAGAAAGCGGCCGTCACAGATACCCATGGCCGTTTTTTGTCCCTCTATGGTTGCGCTGCCGGTAAGTACGGCCTCGTTCAGTCCTGTTTTTTCCTGAAGGGCTGCCAGCTTATCGCCATAGCCCTTGTAGCCCATGGGATTAACATAGGGCATAACGGGATCCCATTCCTGAAAGCTTCCCTCATCCACGATCATGGACAGTCTTGCTTTGGCCGGCACATGAAAATAGGCGCCGCATTTGGGACAGGTATAGAAATCCTGTTTGGCGTCCTCCGCAATGATCGCCCCCTTACAGCTGTTGCACTTTTTCATCAGGCCCGCCGGGATCTGGGGGCCTTCTGTCTTGTCTGTGTGGAGCTTCTCCTGTTCTATTTTTCTTTTTTTAAATACATTATCCAGCTTCATATCCTATTTCCTTTACGCCTGGGAGGTAAACGCCCGATCGATAAACTCGATATCGGTTCTCCCCTCTGCAAAATCCGGATGGTTCAAAATCTCATACTGGTAATCCACGTTGGTGTCCACACCCTCAATAATGACTTCACCCAGGGCACTTTTCATCTTCCGGATAGCTTCATCTCTGGTTCTTCCCCAGACGATGAGCTTGCCGATCATGGAATCATAGTAGGGCGGGATCTCACAGCCGCTGTACAT
>CAZUBP010000171.1:0-1819 GCA_964618605.1 uncultured Lachnospiraceae bacterium
ACCGGGCGATCATTCAGCACGGCGATCACCGACGCAGCGGCAGAACCGCTTCTTCTGGTCAGTACTCCCATTTTTATGGAAAAATAGCTGTCCGTAAAGAGATAGGCCTCCTGCTCTTCCTGGGAAGCATTGCCGATCACCTCCGGAAACACATCCGCTTCCCCTTTTTGGTACACCTGCAGATATTCCTCATAGCTGTCCGTAACCGTGAATTCATAGTTTATCCCCAGCTTATCCAGCAGCTCTCCCACAACGTCCGGCAAAATACCTACCATTTTTCCCTTTTCCACGAAGCTGTAGGGTTCAGCGGTGGGGTCAAAGCACACCTTCAACGTTTCCTCTCCCTGGGTATACTGCGCCAGGATCTCCTGTTCCCTTTCGGAATACTCAATATCGGTGTCGCTTTCCTCCTGATAGCCGTAATATTTGTAGTAAAGGGTGTTTCTCCAATCCCCTTCGTAGAGATCCATCTGGGTAATACCCTGGTTGATCTCCTCCAGAAGTTCCTCGTTTCCCTTGCTCACAGCGACATAAAATTTGCTGGTCTGTATTTTCTCCACCACACGCTCTCCGTGAAGCTTCCGCAGACTGCTGGTAACCGCCGCATCCACCTTTCCCTCCTGGAGGGCCAGGGAAAGATCCGCCACATTATCATAGTAAATAGCGGAATAGGTGAACCCGTTCTCCTTAGCATATGCGGCAAAAACGTCATTCTGACTGCTTTCGCTGAGCATACCGATCCGCAGCCCGTCATAACCGACCACACTGTCCTTTTCAAAGGTATTGTTTCCGCTTCGCACCGTCAGCATGGTATAGCTGCTGCCGATATCATAGGAAAAATCATAGATCTTTCTTCGCTCATCTGTGGCATGCATGGAGGTCAGCACATCGATCTCTCCACCAGCCAGCATCTCCTGCATTTCCTGCCAGCTTTTGTCATATCCCACAAATTCAAAATCCAGAGACGTATAGCGGCTCAGCATCTGAAAGAAATCATAATCATAGCCGCTGTACAAGCCGTTCTCGTCGATCTCGTTGTACCCGTCCATGGCAAAATATCCTACCTTTACGGTTTGCCGGGTATCCTCTGCCTGGGCAGGCACAGCAAAAAAGAGTACAAGTATTGCCATTAAACAAAGGGTGTATACTCCTGCCCGAACTCTGCTCTTCTTCATGGTTTCTTCTCTCTTCCCTTTTTTTATGGAAAAACTTCTCTATCCTCTTCCGCATTCCGAGGCAGCACCGGTAAGGATCTCCAGGCCATGGGAAAGGGCGGGAATAATATATTCCAGGCTTTCCCGTACAGCCTTGGGACTGCCGGGCAGATTGATGATCAATGTCTGTTTACGGATCCCCGCCGTTGCCCTGGAAAGCATGGCCCGCTTGGTAATAGTCATACTGTAGGCCCGCATAGCCTCCGGGATACCCGGCACCAGGCGGTCTATCACCTCCAACGTGGCCTCCGGGGTACAGTCTCTGGGGGAAAATCCGGTTCCGCCGGTGGTAAGCAAAAGGTTTGCCACCCCTTCATCTGCGATCTGCCGCATCTTTCTCGCCAGCATACGGCGATCATCCGGCAAAAGGGTGACATCCACCACCTCATAGCCGTTTTTCTCCAGGATCCGGCAAACCTCCGGTCCGCTGAGATCCTCTCTTTTGCCCTCATACCCTGCATCACTGGCTGTAATCACTGCTGCTCTCATCTATTATCCTCCTATCTGGGCCATCAGCCGGGCTTCCTCTGCCGCCCTCTTCTCCTGGAAATGATGTCCCTGGGGTTTGTGTACGATTACTTCTTGTATTGCCGCCTGTATTTCTT
>CAZUBP010000171.1:1919-3839 GCA_964618605.1 uncultured Lachnospiraceae bacterium
GCAGAAATTCCGCCGGTTCCTGCCGCAAAGCCACGCAGTTGATCTTCAGGGGAATCTGGGGAAAACCAAGGGCACTTTCCACCCCTGCCAGCACCTGATCCAGATATTCCCTGCGGGTGATCTCTGCGAAGCGCTTTGGATCCAGGGTATCCAGACTGATATTGATGCCATCCACCCCTGCATCCGCCAGGGCTTCCATATATTCCCCCAGCAGCACGCCGTTGGTGGTGAGAGTGACCTCTTTTATTCCCGGCAGCTGCTTCAGCTCCCGGATCAGCGCCGGACAGCCCTTGCGCACCAGAGGTTCTCCCCCTGTTATCTTGATGCGGTTCACCCCCAGCTGCTGCAATATGCCGGCCAGACGCAGGATCTCCTCATAGGTCAGTATATCCCCATGGGAAAGGGGCGGCACCCCCTCCTTGGGCATGCAATAGACACAGCGCATATTGCATCTGTCCGTGAGAGAAATCCTTACATAATCAATTGTTCGTCCCAATGCATCCTGCATACCTTACTGCTCCTGTCCAAATACAAAGGTTCCGCTCTTCCCTCCGGTTTTTTCCACCAGATGAATATCTCCCATCACCATAGCTTTATCTATGGCCTTGCACATATCATATATGGTAAGAAGAGCGACGCTGACCCCCGTAAGGGCTTCCATCTCCACGCCGGTCTCTCCTTTTGTCTTAACGGTACAGGTGGCGGTCACCTTTCCCCCTTCCGGATCCAGGGAAAACTCCACAGCCGCCTTCTGGAGCAGCAGCGTGTGACACAAAGGGATCAGCTCCGACGTCCGTTTCACTGCCATGATACCGGCCACTCTGGCCACCCCCAGAACGTCTCCTTTTTTCACATCTCCCGCCAGAAGAGCCTCCATGATCTCCCGGCACACCGTGATGGTACCCTCTGCCGTAGCTACCCGCTGGGTCTGCTCCTTGCCGGACACATCCACCATCACCGCATGGCCTTTTTCATCAAAATGATTCAGTTTATCTGCCATTGTTTTCCTCCAGAATCACGATCTCGTCTCCCTGGGCGATCCTGCCTCCTTTAAGTACCCGGGTAAATACCCCTTCCCGGGGCATGATACAATCTCCCATCCGCTGAAATATCTCACAGCCATGATGGCAGGTTTTTCCCACCTGGGTCAGCTCCAGAACCACGGTATTGCACTGAAATCTCGTACCCACAGGAAGCTTTGCCAGATCGAAGCCGGATACGATAAGATTTTCTCCGAAGGAGCCCTCCGTCACCGGCGCTCCCTTTTTCCGAAACTCTTCTATCTTTTCATAGGAAAGAAGGCTCACCTGGCGATGCCATTTTCCTGCATGGGCATCCCCTTCTATACCAAAATCCTCCAGAAACACCGCCGAATGCACATTTTTCTTCACGGTGCCCCGCTTCTCGCTGATATTTACAGCCATTACTTTTCCCATGTATGTTGCTCCATTTCACTTTTTCTCTTGATAAATCGATTTAGCTTACTGCTCCTCTGCCCAGCTGCAGGCACAGTTTACTGCCTTTTTCCAGCCCTTTACCCGAGTTTTTCGCTCCTCCTCCGGGATCTGGGGGGTAAATATCCGGTCGATCTCCCAGTTCTGGCGGATCTCTTCCGTATCCTTCCAGTAGCCCACAGCCAAACCGGCCAGATAGGCTGCACCGGTGGCGGTAGTTTCCACGCAATGGGGACGATGCACCGGAACATCACTGATATCCGCCTGGGTCTGCATCAGCAGATTGTTGGCACTGGCGCCGCCGTCTACCTTCAGGGCGCAAAGAGGCAAGCCCGCATCCGCCTTCATCACCAGCAGCACATCGTTGATCTGGTAGCAGATGGAATCCAGAGTCACCCGAATAAGATGCTTTTTGTAGGTTACCCGGGTAAGCCCCAGGATAGTGCCTCTGGCGTAGGGTTTCCAG
>CAZUBP010000172.1:0-3833 GCA_964618605.1 uncultured Lachnospiraceae bacterium
AGAAAAAAACAGCCCCTGCTTTGCATAAAGCAGAGGCTATAAACAGCGAAAACAGATCACAACAAAGGCAATAGATCAGCCACGGCGCTGGTGTCTTTCCGACAGGCGTAGGCGATAACGGGTACCTGCTGACAGAAATTTTCCAGCAGGCCTGCAGCCAGAGCCACATCCTCCCGTTGCCAGGGGCGAAGCACGATTTCCTGCTTGAGCTTTTCCAGTCCCTCCCGGGAAGAAAGGGGGTGTCCCTGATTCTGAGGAGCCTGGGAGAGAAGAAGGACGGCCCGGATAGGGGCCATACAGGGCTGACTGATACCGGAGCTGCCGGACATGGGCCAGCCACAGGCGTACCAGTGGTCTCCCTCTTTATGTAGTAGCGTGCGGTCTCCGTTAATGATCCGGCTGCCCCTCACATCCCGCCACAGGTGTGCCTGGGTGGATTTGCCGGTGCCGGAGGGGGCGGTGAAAAGAAGCGCCTGCCCATCATCCAGTACGTAGGAGGCATGAAGAACCAGGTCTCCCCGGCGAACCATGCGATATTCCAGGGCAGACAGATAAAACAGGGTAGCATTTCCGGCAAGGTAAGCACTGAGATCTCTGAGATAGGAGATGGTAAACTGTCCATCCCGGGTTTCCCTGCAGGAGGCATAGATCTGCCCGTCAGGGAAGGTATAGTACCAAACCTCATATCGTCCGTCGGCATACACACGGAAAAACCGTGTTTCCCGCAGCAGACAGGTTTCCTCTACGGAAATATGGTCTGCAAGGCAAATAGTATAGGTATATTCTGCTCCGGGCAGGGATGCCCCGGCAGTGTCAGACTGACAAAAAGCAGACAGCCGGTCGTCCCAGGGGACGTAGCTGTCAGCCAGAAAAGTTGCGGTTGTATGACCAAGCTGTAATCGAAGCTCCATAAATACCTCCATGATCCGGATGTAAAACTACAACCAGTATAGTCTTTTTCCCCCTTTTTGACAAGCTATGTATATTTTGAAAATCGGCTCATATATTTTTGGTACGAAAAGGATTCGGAGGTGCAGGTGAGAAAAATGGAATTGGCCATGCTGGGAACCATCGGACTGTTGCTGGTTGTGGTGATGCGGCTGGAGAGTGTGACTCCCGGGGAATATACACCCTTGCCGTCAGTCCTGGTGTCAGCGGAAGAGCCTGCGGTCTGTATCGGCCAGTGGAGGGATGCCACACAGACCGTGATCACATCGGACAAGGAAGGCACCTATAAGGTAAGAGTCCGTGTACAGCTATCGGGGACGGAAACAGGGCAGGAGGCGGGACATGCTGCCTTTGTAGTGAATCGACAAAGCTGGATTGACGGCGAAGATGGATGGTTGTATTATCAGGGTACGCTGGAAAAAGATGAACAGACAGATCCCCTGTGCCTTCAGGGGTATCTGGACAGTCAGGGGATAGAAGAACAGATATATGCTTCGGTGATCTGTGAGTGGAAACAGGTGGAAGAGGCCGTTAGTTAAAAACACAGTTCCTTCACAAATAGAACAAATCTGTATAACAATTTCCCTGTAGGATGGCATCATAAAGATTTACAGGGAGGTAAGAATCATGAGCGACATGTATTACGGTTTTTCAGAAAATACAGAATCCGGCGATACGGATTCTACCATAGAATATGGTGGTAGCCAGGGCGAAGGATCCCAGGTACCCCCAGAAAAGAAAGTAAGAAAGAAGAAAGGCGGCAGAGGTGCAAAGAAAGTCTTTGCTGTTCTTGGCAGCGGCGTTGCCTTTGGCCTGGTTG
The DNA here is from genome assembly GCA_964618605.1 of uncultured Lachnospiraceae bacterium. Lineage (GTDB taxonomy): Bacteria > Bacillota > Clostridia > Lachnospirales > Lachnospiraceae > UBA11957. Next base: position 1,769 of record CAZUBP010000172.1, read on the forward strand.
CCGGCCTGGTGTTCTGGGGAGTGGCTTCAGTTACGGTATTAAACAAGCTGCCGGATACAACAACGGTTACAGAGATACCGGAGACAGCCACAGCGGAGGAAGAGACACAGACCGCCGCTGAGGGGCAGGCAACATCTGTGGAGACAGATAGCCAGAGCACAGGCTATACCAGCGTGGCTGATGTAGCCAAGCAGTGCAAATCTTCCGTTGTAGCCATCACCTGCAATTCCGTTACAGAGGTGCAGACCTTCTTCGGAACCCAGAGCTATGAAACCCAGGGTGCAGGCAGCGGTATTATTGTAGCCGAGAACGATACAGAGCTTCTGATCGCTACCAATAATCACGTGGTATCCGGAGCAACAGCTCTTACCGTTTGCTTTAATGATGATAAGGATCAGGTGTGTGAGGCTGTTGTAAAAGGTACGGATGCAGACAACGATCTGGCCGTGGTAGCTGTTCAGCTGTCCGATATCAGCGACGACACCATGTCCTCTATAAAAATCGCTACACTGGGAGATTCCGATGAGCTTACCGTAGGTGAAAACGTAGTAGCTATCGGTAATGCCCTGGGCCAGGGACAGTCCGTTACCAGCGGTATCGTAAGTGCCTTGAACCGTGACGTGACTATCGATGGTGTTACCGCATCTCTGATCCAGGTAGATGCAGCCATCAACCCCGGTAACAGTGGTGGCGCTCTCTTTAATATGAAGGGCGAGCTGGTAGGTATCAATTCCGCCAAGTATGCTTCTACAGATGTAGAGGGTATGGGCTATTCCATTCCCATTACCAAGGCAAAGGATATCCTCAATGATCTGATGAGCCGTCAGACCAGAACTGTGGTAGACGAGTCCAAGAGAGGTTACCTGAGCATCAACTGTGTAGATGTTTCTTCCGATGCTTCTCAGATGTACAATATTCCGGAAGGTGTGTATGTCAGAACTGTAGGAGAAGGTGGAGCAGCTGATAAGGCCGGTATCCAGGAAGGGGATATCATTACCAAGCTGGATGGTATCAGCATTTCCGATAAGGAAACGCTGGTAGATACACTGACCTATTATGCTTCCGGTGAGACCGTTGATGTAGTAGTGCAGAGACCCGGCGACGGTGGATATTCCGAGGTTACCTTGAGTGTAACACTGGCACCCCAGGTACTGAGCACCGACAGCCAGAGCAGCAGTAACCAAAATGGCAGCGGCAGCCAGGGAAATAGCAACGGCAGCCAGGGAAATGGCAGCGATAGCTCCCAGAGTGGTAATACCGGTGATCTCTTTGGATTATTCAAATAAAAGCAGTTCTCATACAGGGAGCCGATGTATGCAGGCATCGACTCCCTTTTTTTACTGTTTTCAGACAGCTTTTTTGGGAAAAGAAAACTATGAAAAGGCAGACAAAAAAATTAAGAAAATTTAGTGTAGATTTACACTGTAAATCATGTATAATAGGGGACGTATACTGTGGAATAAAATGTGATATTTGTGTTTATACAGGGGAAACAGGGGGATATATTTTTGAAGAAAGATAATATTTACGGATCCGGACTGGAAAAAGAACTGGATTCGATTATGGGCACTGACTTTGACATGCAGACCGGTACAACGAAGAAGAAAAAAAGTACCGGGAAGAAGAAAAAGAAAAACAACAGAAAAGCTAAGGGAATAGCCATCGGCTGCGCCTCCGTTGTTGTTGTGGCCGGAGTGGCTCTTTTTGCTGTCTATGTATACAAGGCCCAGGCCTATAAAACGGTATTTTTCCCGGGAACTACCATCAATTCCATCGATTGCAGCGGCAAGACCGTAGAGGAAGTGGAGGAGCTGATCCGCCAGAACGTGGAGGATTATCGGATCTCCGTGAACTTCCGTGATGGAGAAAGCCTGTTGGTGGAAGGCTCGGATATTGATTACAAGTATAATAAGAACAATGATATTGCGGATCTTCTGGCATCGCAGAATATTATGCAGTGGTATAGCCAGTCCAAGAAGGAGAAGGAGTATACCATAGCCAGCAGCACCACCTTTGATGAGGATAAGCTGACAACGATCCTGGACAGCAGCGAGGAGATGCAGCC
>CAZUBP010000173.1:0-3833 GCA_964618605.1 uncultured Lachnospiraceae bacterium
CGTAGGCTTAGGCTGATAAAGTATCCATAACATATTTTGAACAAATAAACAGCACCGGCAGATACATCTTACTTCGTATCAGCCGGTGCGTTTTCTAACATACCGTATCATATCTTTTTCCTTTGTCTTACTTTCCTTAAACTCTCTTCTCGTAATACTCTCTGAGAAATGCATCGATCTTTTTCATTAAGCTACCCATAACCATCCTCCTATCTCTCTCACCAGATATACTTCTGGCATCTGTACCTGCATTGCTTTATTTACGTCCACATTCTTCATAATACTCTTCCAGAAAATCTACTAACTTTGCTAACATTTTTTTGTCCTCCTTGTTTTTTATTTGGAAATTTGTATTTCCTTTTGATGGTTTAACTATATCACCCTTTTTTACAATAGTAAAATACATATATTATGGTATTTATCATACCTTTAGAGTATGTTTCGCAAAAAACGAAAAAAGGGGAAGCACCTTTTCGGCACTTCCCCCGACATACAGATTTTATTTGTGACACTTACCCTTCATGGCACAGTTAGAACAACCACAGCCACAGGAAGAGTTACCCTTGCGTTTATCATTGATCAGCTTTCGGATGCTCAGTCCCACTACACAGAGGAGAATCGCACCTACAATAATCGTTCCTATGTTTGCCTGTAACCACAAAAGCATAATGTATCACTCCTTTATCTTATTTACATTTTTTTGCTCAGCTTTGTTGCTTCCTTGTAAGGACGGAACAACATATAGATAGCAAAGACAATGATGATGACGGCTGCGATGATACCGATCACGTTGCCGTTGCCGCAGGCAGCATTGCCCAGCTGGTTGATCACCAAACCTACCAGATAAGCGAAACCACACTGATAAGCGATAGCAAATGCCGTCCACTTACCGTTGTTCATCTCTCTCTTCATAGCACCCATAGCGGCGAAGCAGGGGGCGCACAGCAGGTTGAAGGCCAGGAAGGCGTAACCGGATACGGTAGTAAAGGCCATACCCATGGTAGCATATACGCTGGCATCACCTGTACTGTACAGGATACCCAGGGTACCTACGATATTTTCCTTAGCGATCAGACCTGTGATAGCAGCAACCGTTGCCTGCCAGTTGCCAAAGCCCAGGGGAACAAAGATCCAGCAGATAGCTCTTCCGATAACTGCCAGTACACTCTGATCCAGCTGATCCTCAGCCAACATGGTGAAGCTGCCGTCTACAAAACCGAAGAAGGACAGGAACCAAACCAGAATACAGGACAGCAGAATGATGGTGCCGGCCTTCTTAATAAAGGACCATCCTCTTTCCCACATGGAACGAAGTACGTTTCCAAGGGTCGGCCAGTGGTAAGCCGGAAGCTCCATAACGAAGGGAGCCGGATCTCCGGCGAACATCCGTGTCTTTTTCAGCATGATACCGGAAACAATGATGGAAGCCATACCCAGGAAATAAGCACTGGTTGCTACCCAGGCAGATCCACCGAAAATAGCACCGGCGATCATGGCAATAAAGGGTGTCTTGGCACCACAGGGAATAAAGGTGGTGGTCATAATGGTCATTCGGCGATCTCGCTCATTTTCAATGGTACGGGAAGCCATGATTCCGGGAACACCACATCCGGTACCGATAAGGATCGGAATAAAGGACTTACCGGAAAGTCCGAACTTACGGAAGATACGGTCCATAACGAAAGCGATACGGGCCATGTAACCGCAGGCCTCAAGGAAGGCAAGCATGATAAAGAGTACCAGCATCTGGGGAACAAAGCCCAGGACTGCACCTACACCGGCAATAATACCATCCAGGATCAGGCCCTTCAGCCAGTCAGCACAATTTGCTGCATCCAGCCAGCCTTCTACGATAGCCGGAATACCAGGTATCCAGATACCGTATGCAGCAGGATCCGGCTCCTCAAAGCCGTTTTCTTCCAGATAATCTACAGCCTCAAGATAGGTCATTCCTACGGTTGTCTCTTCATCGGCATCCTCAGGAATAGTGTCATAGTAAGCTGTAAAGGTATCTACAGCCAGAGTTTCTTCATCTTCAACATCTACAGTAGCCTCTGTCTCTTCAGGAACGAAAGCCTGCAGTTCAGCCATAGCTGCTGCTTCATCAAACTCTTCATCCTCTACATCAATGCCAACAAAAGCATCTACAGCTTCCATAGCTGTGGTATAGTCATCGTTTACTTCTTCATAGGCGCTGCTGCCGATGCCGAACAGATGCCAGCCATCGCCGAACACACCGTCGTTTGCCCAGTCTGTTGCCGCAGAACCTACCGTAACCATAGCAATATAATACACCAGGAACATAACCACTGCAAATATGGGAAGTCCCAGGAAACGGTTGGTAACGATCTTATCGATCTTGTCAGAGGTGGAAAGCTTACCTACACTGGCCTTCTTATAGCAGGCCTTGATGATTTCCCCTATGTATACATAACGTTCGTTGGTGATAATGGACTCTGCATCATCGTCCAGCTCTGTCTCTGCTGCCTGAATATCTTTTTCGATATGGGCCAGCGTTTCCTCCGGAATATTCAGCTGTGCCAGGATTTTTTCGTCTCTCTCAAAAATCTTGATGGCGTACCAGCGCTGCTGCTCCTCAGGCATGTTATGGACCGCTGCTTCCTCAATATGGGCAATGGCATGCTCTACAGCACCGGAGAAGGTATGCTGGGGCAGTGTTTTTCCGTTCTTTGCTGCCTCAACTGCTGCATTGGCTGCCTCCATAACGCCGGTTCCCTTTAAGGCGGAGATCTCAACGATCTTGCAGCCTAACTGACGGGACAATTCCTCTGTATGGATCTTATCGCCGTTCTTCTCCACGATATCCATCATGTTGATGGCAATAACCACAGGAATACCCAGCTCTGTCAGCTGTGTTGTCAGGTACAGGTTTCTCTCCAGGTTGGTACCATCGATAATGTTCAGGATAGCATCCGGACGCTCACCGATCAGATAATTTCTGGCTACCACTTCCTCCAATGTATAGGGGGACAGAGAATAGATACCCGGAAGGTCTGTGATGATCACGCCTTCCTGCTTCTTTAATTTTCCTTCCTTCTTTTCTACGGTAACTCCCGGCCAGTTTCCTACGAACTGATTGGAACCGGTGAGTGCATTGAACAGTGTTGTTTTACCACAGTTCGGATTTCCCGCAAGAGCAATTCTCACATTCATTTTACTCGTTCCTTTCCTTGATTATTAGTTTTCACTAATTGCTGTTCAAAAAAACTCGGGATGTTTATCCCTCAATCTCGATCATTTCGCCGTCTGCCTTTCTAAGGGAAAGTTCATATCCCCGCACAGTAACTTCAATGGGATCTCCCAGGGGAGCCACCTTACGGATGTATACCTCCACACCCTTGGTAATTCCCATGTCCATGATACGCCGCTTTACAGCGCCTTCTCCGTGAAGCTTTACCACCTTCACTGTTTCACCGATCTTTGCATTTCTCAGTGTTTTCATCGCTCTCCTCCTTGTTTATTTTTATAAACCTTTACACCATAATTTTTCTGGCCATTTCCTCGCTGATGGCCACCCGGGCTTCCTTTACCTTCACAATAACGTTGCCGTTATTCTGGGTGATAACAGATATACTGCTGCCAACCACAAACCCCAGGTTCTCCAGATGCTTCTTCACTTCCGGTTTTCCGCCAATCTTCTGAATAATGTTATCCTCACCTGCATTCGCATATACCAGTGGCATCATATGGTTTCCTTCTTTCCTGCATTGCTTAACAATAGCTTACATTTCATAGCGCATGCTAAATAACATTAGCATTTGCTAACTTTCACCCGTATTATAGTTTGGTAGAACTAACTTGTCAAGTACTTT